>JALZUY010000085.1 GCA_023301395.1 Nonlabens sp. | reverse complement strand
AATTACAAAAGAATTTACTTTTGAAACTGGTCACGCCTTGTATGGATATGACGGTAAGTGTCGCAATGTTCACGGGCACAGTTATAAACTTGCTGTAACTGTTATAGGAACTCCTATAGATGATTCTAACAATGTAAAGCACGGAATGGTTATCGATTTTACAGACTTGAAAAAGATTGTAAAGGAAGAGATAGTGGACCCATTTGATCACGCAACTGTATTTAATAAAAATACGCCGCATGTAGAACTTGCAAAAGAACTCTCAGAACGTGGTCACGAAGTCATTCTTGCAGACTATCAACCTACTAGCGAAATGATGATTCTAGATTTTGCAGATAAAATAAAAGACAGATTACCTCAAAATATTGAATTATTCTCTTTACGATTAAGAGAAACAGAAACTAGCTATGCAGAGTGGCATGCGAGTGACAACAAATAGCAGGAGCTATACAAACACCTTATTTACAGTATATTACAATTATACATGAGAGTTTTTGAGTCGCTAAAAAAAAATTACAAAAGCTGGTTTAGTGTATTGTTGATATCCTTGCTTGGATTGATTTTTGAATTATTTTTATCAGAGATAATTGAGTCCATACATCTGAACATTGTTATTATCTGGATATATGCCTTATGCTTGATCCTTATTACAAGTCTAGTAATATTCCTATTCTTAAATGGAGAATTTGAATTTCACGAAATGATGCATTTCAATGAATATGAACCAGAGGACTTGAGGCGTTTTAATAAAAGTCTCAAAAAAAGTATAAAAGTTTACTCCTTTACACTCGCTATCTGGATCATAACGATCATAACTTTATTTATTAAATGTAAAGAAGTATTAAGTTTTTGGAGATTGCTCTATTTAATAATACTTCCTACATTAATCTTAGCATGGATGTATTTTACACTTGATAAAATAAAATACGACTATAAAGATATTTTATCAAATTAATTTTTAGAATTTAAACCCAATCCTTAGGATTTTTAAGCACATCAATAAGTGTAGCCTCTGGTGTATTAGGTTCTGGATGGTGGTCGTATCTCCATTGCACATGTGGTGGCAAGCTCATTAATATACTTTCTATACGACCGTTTGTTTTTAAACCAAACAGCGTTCCTTTATCGTGTACTAGATTAAACTCAACATAACGCCCACGTCGTATTTCTTGCCAGTCGCGTTGTGCTGGAGAGTACTCCAAGTTTTTACGCTTTTCTATAATAGGAACATAAGCTTCTAGAAAATGAGAAGCCATATCTTTTTGGAATGCAAGCCAGTCTTTCATAGTAAACTCTGGACTTACTTTGCAATAATCATAGAACAATCCACCTACTCCACGTCCTTCACCACGATGCGGATTATGGAAATAAGCATCACATTTCTCTTTAAATAAACTGTAGTCTGCAAGTGCATGTCTATCACATACTCTTTTACATACTTGATGGAAGTGCGTTGCATCTTCATCATATAAATAATATGGTGTCAAATCTAATCCACCACCAAACCAGGAGTCTACAATAGTTCCATCTTTATCATACATCTCAAAATATCTAAAGTTTGCATGTACCGTAGGAACATGAGGATTTACAGGATGCAAAACAAGGCTTAAACCTGTCGCATAAAAATCTACATCGCCTACTTTAAAATAAGATTGCATAGCTACTGGTAAAGGACCATGGACTTCGCTAATATTCACGCCACCTTTTTCTATAACCGCTCCATTTTCAATCACTCTTGTAAAACCGCCACCACCTTCTTCACGATGCCATTGATCTTCTTGAAAAGCAGCTTTTCCATCTACTTTTTCAAGTTTAGAAGTAATAATGTCTTGAAGTTCTTTAATGAAGTTGTAAAACTGTTCTTTAATCATTAAGATTCGATTTGAGTTTTTTGAGCATCTGGAAGAACTAGATTTTCTTCCTTAATCATTTCTTCTAGAGTGACACGTGTTGCTGCTGTAACAGAGAATGGCAATACTAGAATAACTCCTAATACTGGAATAAATAACATCGCCATAAACACAATCCCTATTCCTATGGATATACCACGATTACGCTTCACAAACTCAATACTATCATCATAGGTAAAGTGTCTTTCTAGTGTATAATCTATATTCCCAAAACCTGCATAATAAGCCTGTACTATAAAAGCAAGTACAGTAAAAAATATTCCGACTACTGGTATTAAACTTAATAATAATAGCGGAATCATAATTGCAAATTCAAACAAGATATTACGCACATTTATGCGTATTCCACGCCATAACTGCTCCATATTAGTCGTATCACGGTGCTTCATATGATTCCTAGCGTGTGGATAAAAATGCTCCTCTATACGCTCTGAAACTGGAGACATAAATGGAGCGCTCAATGCCATTACTAAATGCTTATAAAGAATAAAGCCTAAAAGCAAAATAGCAAAACCACTAGTCCACTCTGCTACCGTGTGGAATGTTTCTTTTCCCCAATCCCATATCCATAAACGGTCTATAAGGTTTGCAAGATTATCTGATAACCCATAAGCCGCAAGACCTACAAGACCAGCAATCAGAAAACTGATCACCATCGGAACCATAAAAAATTGCCACAGCTTTAACTTACCTATGAGTGAAAACCCATCTGCATATGCCTTGAGACCTTTTATGATGTTTTTGAACATTTCTAGTACTCTTTTACGGCGTCTACAAATGCTTGCGCATTTGCAACTGGAATATTAGGTAAAATTCCGTGACCTAGATTAGCGACAAATTTATCTTTACCAAACTCGTCAATCATTTGCTTCACCATTTTTTTAATAGTTGTTGGTGGAGAGAATAAACGCGATGGATCAAAATTACCTTGTAAAGTAATATTTCCACCAGAAAGGTATCTCGCATTACGTGCACTACAAGTCCAGTCTACACCTAGTGCTGCAGCACCACTTTTAGACATATCGCCTAGCGCAAACCAGCATCCTTTACCGAAGACGATTACCTCAGTATGTGGTTTTAACGCATCAATTATTTGTTGAATGTATTTCCATGAGAATACTTGATAATCCACAGGAGACAACATACCGCCCCATGAGTCAAATACCTGTACAGCATTAACTCCATGTTTTACTTTAAGCTTTAAATAAGCTATTGTAGTATCAGTTATGCGTTGTAATAATTCATGAGCAGCTTCGGGTTGAGTAAAACAAAACTCTTTGGCCTTATCAAAATTTTTACTTCCTTGACCTTGTACACAGTAACATAAAATGGTCCACGGTGATCCTGCAAATCCTATAAGAGGAACCTCATCATTAAGTTCTTGCTTAGTCATATCTATTGCTTCCATTACATAGCTCAAAGAATCGGCCACGTCTGGAACTACTACTCTATTGAGATCTGCTGCAGTTCTTATAGGTTGTGGTAACCACGGTCCTATTCCATCTTTCATCTCTACTTGAATGTTCATCGCTTGTGGAATCACAAGAATGTCTGAGAAAAGAATGGCAGCGTCTGGACCTATTTGTTTGATAGGCATTACAGTAATCTCAGTAGCCAGTTCTGGTGTTTGACATCTTGTAAAGAAATCATATTTTGCTTTGAGTTTCATGAAATCAGGCAAATACCTTCCTGCTTGTCTCATCATCCACACTGGTGGTCTATCAACAGTTTCTCCTTTGAGTGCTCTTAAAAATAAATCGTTTTTAATCATTGCGCAGTGCTTTTACAGCGGTTACTATGGTGTTTTCTACGGTGGTTTTATGTGCCACTTTCACATTTTGAGTATACATTCTTGCAGCGGTAGCTGTGGTTTCTCCTATGCATATTGCGAGATGGAGATTTTGTGGATTCGCTTTCGCGAAAGCGTGAACACCACGTGGACTGAAGAACATTACAGCATCAAAAATACAATCAAATGATTTTTCTACCGCAATAGAATCATACACTTTTACCTCTGTAAAATTTATTTGTGTCGATAAAAGTGCCTGCGGTAACTCATCTCGACGGTGCACACCGCATATATAAGTAAAATCTTTAGTGCTGTAGTCCTCAATAATCAATTGCGAAAGAGCGCTCGCATTATGAGCAATAACTTGAATCTTAAAACCTGAGTCCGCTAATCGCTGTGCTGTTTTTTCTCCAACAACATATAGTTGTTTAACTTGGTTGTGGTGCTGTTTTAAGAAATCTACAGCGTTCCAACTGGTTATAATCACATGATTCAATGAGATTTGTTCGAGACTTACTGAAGTAGAAATAATCTTTAAAACATCGTAATGTGCCATAGACAAGCCAGTTCCAAGCAATAGTTCTGACTGTGAACTATTGAGAAACTTAGTTGATAAAATACGCCTGTTAAGAATCAATATTTGAAATTAAAAAATCTAACTATTCGTGTTGAAAAGGATAAAAATAGTTAATGTGGGACGCTTATATGTGTATTAACTAGTTTTTTCATGATTAAAGTAAAATCCAAATTTTGTGAAGTCACTTTCTTAAATCACTAATAACATTAATGAATTAAGGTGTTTTATCGAGTTAAGAAAATAAAGATACTTAAGAGCTACAAAGTCAATGACACCAGCTACTATAACCTTGTAGTTAATTATTAAATAAATAATAAAATATAGGTAATCTAGTTTTTTTGCAGCATCTTTAACATCGAAAAGAGTAAATTATTAAACAATATGGAATTACCTTCTTTCCTTCATGATTTAACTAAGGATGAGAACACGCCAAGCCTTGAATATGCTAGTGAAATATTTAGACTACTAGAACTTAAAAAGGTCCGTAAAAAAGAAACACTGTTATATTTAGGAGACACTGCTTCAAAAATATTTTTTGTAAAAAAAGGTATTTTAAAATCCAGCATGTTAGATGAAAAAGGCAATCTACATGTTACAAGATTTGTGGCAGAGAATCAAGTCATTACTTCAATGATGAGTTTTATAGAACAACGACCTTCTACTTTACAAATTGAATGCATCGAAGCTTCAGAGGTTTTATGTTTTAAATATGAAGACTTTGAATATATGAATAGACTATACCCAGGTTTATCTCTAGCATTTCATAAGCTCATGTTACGCAGCTACAATTCTTTATTAGAAGAAAAATCTAGAATGATAAGTCAAGATGCGACAAAGCGGTACAAAAAATTTATAGAGAACTACTCAAACATAGTTGGTCGAGTACCTCTTAAAGAGGTTGCTTCTTTTTTAGGCATAAGGCAACAATCTCTTAGCCGATTGCGCAGTAAAATTGAAGAGTAAAGTAATTAACTGCTCCTATCTCTTGATTCTATAATATCCTATCTTTGCTTCTTATAAATTGTGATGTAGTATGATATTATCTATG
>JALZUY010000084.1 GCA_023301395.1 Nonlabens sp. | reverse complement strand
ATGGTAGATGATAAGATGCACGCGCGTTCTATCGGACCATATTCATTGATTACCCAGCAGCCACTTGGTGGTAAGGCACAATTTGGTGGTCAGCGTTTTGGAGAGATGGAAGTTTGGGCACTTGAGGCATATGGTGCTTCTAGTACTCTACGTGAGATCTTAACTGTAAAATCAGATGATGTGATAGGTAGAGCCAAAACTTATGAGGCAATCGTAAAAGGTGAACCTATGCCAGAACCTGGTCTTCCAGAATCATTTAATGTATTGATGCACGAGTTGAAAGGTCTAGGACTAGATCTAAGACTCGAGGATTAATTTTTTAACGGTGATTTTTGTAATTACGCTTTCGCGAAAGCGTAATTACAAAAACTACCAGCTTTAACTAAAAATAGTACCATAATTATGGCTAGATATAAAGACGCCCCAACCCAGAAGAGATTTTCTAAAATTTCAATCGGTCTTGCATCACCTGAATCTATTCTCGCAGAGTCTAAAGGTGAGGTGTTAAAACCTGAGACGATTAACTATCGTACGCACAAACCAGAGCGTGACGGTCTTTTTTGTGAGCGCATTTTCGGTCCTGTAAAGGATTATGAATGTGCCTGTGGAAAATATAAACGTATACGTTACAAAGGAATTGTTTGTGATAGATGTGGTGTAGAAGTAACAGAAAAAAAAGTACGTCGTGACCGTATAGGACATATCAATCTTGTGGTGCCAGTGGCTCACATATGGTATTTCCGTAGTCTTCCTAATAAAATTGGATATCTACTAGGGCTTCCTTCAAAGAAGCTAGATATGATTATTTATTATGAACGTTATGTCGTAATTCAACCAGGTATTGCAAAGAATGAAGAAGGAGAAGAAGTACAAAAACTTGAGTTCCTTACTGAAGAAGAATACCTGAATATATTAGATACACTTCCTCAAGAGAATTTATATCTTGATGATTCTGATCCTAATAAATTTATTGCAAAAATGGGTGCAGAGTGTCTTATCGACCTACTGCAACGCATAGACTTAGAAACTTTGTCTTATGACTTACGTCACAAGGCAAATAATGAAACTTCTAAGCAACGTAAAACTGAGGCTTTAAAGCGTTTACAAGTTGTAGAGGCTCTTAAAGAATCTAATGAATTAAGAGAGAATAAGGCAGAGTGGATGATTATGAAAGTCGTTCCAGTAATACCACCAGAATTAAGACCTCTTGTACCTCTTGATGGTGGTCGTTTTGCTACATCTGATTTAAATGACCTTTACCGTCGTGTAATTATACGTAACAACCGTTTGAAGAGATTGATGGAGATTAAAGCTCCAGAAGTAATCTTGCGTAATGAAAAACGTATGTTGCAGGAAGCAGTTGATTCACTTCTTGATAATACAAGAAAATCTAGTGCTGTAAAAACAGATTCTAACAGACCACTTAAATCGCTTTCTGATTCATTAAAAGGTAAACAAGGACGTTTCCGTCAGAACTTACTTGGTAAGCGTGTAGATTATTCTGCTCGTTCGGTAATTGTTGTAGGGCCAGAACTTAAATTATATGAGTGTGGTATTCCTAAGGATATGGCAGCTGAGCTTTATAAGCCTTTTGTAATCCGTAAGCTTATTGAGCGTGGAATTGTAAAGACTGTAAAGTCTGCAAAGAAAATAATAGATAAGAAAGAACCTGTGGTTTGGGATATATTGGAAAATGTTCTTAAAGGACATCCAGTTATGTTGAACCGTGCACCTACTCTTCACAGACTAGGAATACAGGCTTTCCAACCTAAATTAATTGAAGGAAAAGCAATTCAGTTACATCCATTAGTGTGTACTGCATTTAATGCCGATTTTGATGGTGATCAAATGGCAGTTCACCTTCCATTAGGTCCTGAAGCAATACTAGAATGTCAGTTATTGATGCTTGCATCTCATAATATTCTTAATCCTGCAAATGGTAGCCCGATTGCTGTACCATCACAGGATATGGTCTTGGGTCTTTATTATATGACTAAACTGCGTCGTTCTACTCCAGAACATGTTGTAGTAGGTGAAGGATTGACATTTTATGGTCCTGAAGAATTAGTTATAGCATTTAATGAAAAGCGTGTAGATATTAATGCTCCAGTAAAATGTAGAATTAACCTTTTACAATCTGATGGTTCTTATAAGGCTGAAATTATCGAGACTACAGCTGGTCGTGTGATATTTAATCAAGCGGTGCCAGATGAAGCTGGATATATTAATGAGGTTCTTACTAAAAAAGCACTTCGTGATATTATAGGTGATATCTTAAAAGTAACTGATGTTCCTAGGACAGCAGCATTACTTGATGAAATTAAAGATATGGGTTATGGATTTGCATTCCGTGGTGGATTATCATTCTCTCTTGGAGATATTATGATACCAGCTGAAAAGCAATCTATGATTGATGCTGCAAATACTAAGGTTGACGCTATTCGTGGAAACTATGGTATGGGACTTATTACACAAAATGAAAGATATAATCAAGTTATTGATGTATGGACAGCTACAAATGCTGAGCTTACTGAACTAGCTATGAAGAATATTAGAGAAGATAACCAAGGTTTCAACTCAGTGTTTATGATGCTTGATTCTGGAGCTCGTGGATCTAAAGAACAGATCCGTCAGTTGACAGGAATGCGTGGATTAATGGCGAAACCTAAAAAATCTAACTCAGGTGGTGGAGAGATTATTGAGAATCCTATTCTTTCTAACTTTAAAGAAGGATTATCGATTCTTGAATACTTTATCTCAACTCACGGTGCTCGTAAAGGACTTGCAGATACAGCCCTTAAAACGGCCGATGCAGGTTACTTAACACGTCGTCTTCATGATGTTGCACAAGATGTAATTGTGAATATTGAAGATTGTGAAACACTAAGAGGTATTGATGTTTCTGCTCTTAAGAAAAATGAAGAAGTAATGGAGAAACTTGGTGCTCGTGTACTAGGTAGAATAGCTCTTCATGATGTTATAGATCCAGCAACACAAGAAATTATTGTTGGTGCAGGTGATTTAATTACTGAAGATATTGCAGACACTATTCAAGCATCAGATTTAGAGTCTGTTGAAGTACGCTCACCATTAACTTGTGAGGCTAAAAAAGGTATTTGTGTGAAATGTTATGGTCGTAACCTTGCTACAAATAAACTTGTAATGAGAGGTGAAGCAGTAGGTGTTATAGCAGCACAATCTATTGGGGAACCAGGTACACAGTTAACATTACGTACGTTCCACGTAGGTGGAGTTGCTGGTAACGTTTCTCAGGAAAATACAGTTATTGCTAAGCATGACGGTATTTTGGAAATAGAAGATCTTAAGGTTGTAAAGAGTGAAGATAATACTGGTAATCCAGTTAATGTTGTAATCTCGAGAACAGCTGAGGCTAAGGTGTTGCATCCAGCTACTAAGATGTTGCTAAATTCAAATAATATTCCTTATGGCTCTGAACTTTATGCGACAGCTGGTTCAAAAGTAAAAAAAGGAGATATTCTTGCTAAATGGGATCCGTTTAATGGAGTTATAATTTCTGAGTTTGCAGGTAAAATTAAATTTGAGAATATCATACAAGGAACAACGTTCCAAGTTGAGACTGATGAGCAAACTGGTTATGAAGAAAAAGTAATTTCTGATTCAAGAGATAAGAAGTTAATTCCTACCTTACATATTATTGATAATAAAGGTGATAATGTTATATCTTACAACTTACCAGTAGGTTCACACCTAATGGTGAACGACACTGAGAAGATAAAAGAAGGTAAGGTTCTTGTTAAAATTCCTCGTAAATCTGCTAAAGCAGGTGATATTACAGGAGGTTTGCCGCGTGTAACAGAATTGTTTGAAGCACGTAATCCATCTAATCCTGCGGTAGTAAGTGAGATTGATGGTGTGGTTGCTTTTGGTAAAATCAAACGTGGTAATCGTGAAATAATCGTTACTTCTAAGACTGATGAAATTAAAAAATACTTAGTTAAATTATCTAATCAAATTCTTGTTCAAGAAAATGATTATGTTAGAGCTGGTATGCCGTTGTCTGATGGTTCAATTACACCTAAAGATATTCTTGCAATTAAAGGACCTAGTGCTGTTCAGCAGTATTTAGTTAATGAAGTGCAGGAAGTATATCGTTTACAAGGTGTGAAGATTAACGATAAGCACTTTGAAGTGGTAGTACGTCAAATGATGCGTAAAGTAAGAATAGTTGATCCAGGAGATGGAGTATTCTTAGAGAATCAATTAATTCATACAGAAGACTTTATTGTTGAAAACGATAAATTATACGGTATGAAAGTAGTTGAAGATGCAGGTGATTCAGAAGCCTTAAAACTCGGTCAACTAATTTCTTCAAGAGAATTAAGGGATGAAAATTCTTTATTGCGTCGTGAGGATAATGCATTAGTAGTTGCAAGAGATGTTGTTCCTGCTACGGCAGAACCTGTTTTACAGGGTATTACTAGAGCATCACTTCAAACTAAATCTTTCATTAGTGCAGCATCATTCCAGGAAACAACTAAAGTTCTTAATGAAGCGGCAGTAGCTGGTAAGGTTGATTCTCTAGAAGGGTTGAAAGAGAATGTAATTGTTGGACATAGAATTCCAGCAGGTACTGGAATGCGTAACTATGATGACATCATTGTAGGTTCAAAAGAAGAGTTTGAGAAGTTGTTGGCCGGAAAAGTAGAGCCTCAAGCAAATTTTAATTAGAAATGGAAAAACAAGATCAGAATAAAATAAACATAGAGATAGATGCTGAGATTGCTGAAGGACAATATAGCAATCTTGCAATTATAAATCATTCTATGTCTGAGTTTGTAGTTGATTTTGTTAATATCATGCCTGGAAATCCCAAGAGTAAAGTAAAATCACGTATTGTGTTAACTCCACAACATGCTAAGCGCTTAGCAAAAGCATTAGCAGATAACGTGAGGAAATTTGAAAAAGCACATGGTGAAATAAAGGATTATGAACAACCACCCATTCCTTTGAATTTTGGTCCAACTGGACAAGCATAACAAAAAGCCTGATGATTTCATCAGGCTTTTTTATTTTAAAAAGGTATTACTATAATCTTTATCTATACACTTGTTTTTACTGAATCTATTATAGTTGTTTTAAGAAACAATATCATATAAGTAAGTATGACCATTTGTTTTTAAGTAAGACCCCTTGAATCTCTTTAAAATTCGTATTGTTGATTTTATTGCTTGAATCGAATTAATTCGTAGTTGTCAAAAATAATTATGATTTAGAGCTATCTAGTGTTATTGCGTTTCTTGTCGTTAAAATTATCACACTTGACGATTAGTCTTGAAGTTGTTGATGTTTTCTTTAACATTGATTGGTGATATAATTATTTTTGTCTTTAATGTAAGTGTATATACAAGTATCCACATAGGATTACGATTGTAAATGCTTTCTGTTAACAATTATATGAAAAATTCTACTTTCCCCAAATCAAGTAATTTTTTAAGATTTTCTTTGTTTTTATTGACATTGATTGTTTTATTGTCTGGTTCTAGTCTCGCTTATGCAGATGGTACTAAGCAGGTAACTCCTTCTGCAACAGGTGTTGAGCCAACTAATGGAACGGCTCTGTATATTACAAATTCACTTAGAGGCTCGTATTTCAACGCGCCAAATGCAAATCGCATTAGATTTTCAATAGCAAATAATGCTACTGAGAATTTCTACTTTGGTTTAAATTCCTTGCAAAGGTCAATTGCTTTAAATAATGCGGCAATAGGTCGTTTCACGTATTATAGGATCTATAATGATGCAGGTGTCTTGCAGCAGCAAGGTGTGTTTGATGATGGAACTGCAACAGGTACAGATCCTGGTCCAGGAGATGCTGGTTATATTGCTACTTATACTGAGGCTTTTGAAGGGCCTAATGGAGTAGGTGGTGTTACGACTGGTTATGACCCATTTATATTTAACCCGACTACTAACGGTGATTTTTATATTGAGATATACGTGAGTACTGACGGTGGAGTTTCTCCTTTTGTCTTTGGTAGTGGGAATCAATTGAATTTCTTTATGCCATATTTTGATTTTACTGTAGGTACTGTTACTGCAGGACCAGTTTCTGGAAGAGTATGGTCTGACAAATGGAGTTTCATTGGTTATTTATTCGAAGATGCTGATGGTAATGCGGGTACTCCTGATGTTCCTAATCCTAGTATCAATGCTTCTGTAAAAGGTTCTTATTTTACTTATACAGATGATGGGGTTATAATTCAAGTTGATTTTCAAGATGGTTTTAGACCTTTTGCATATGAATTAGCGATGAATAGATTTGGTGTCGTTGATGATGATGATGCGGCTGCAAATGATTTTCTTGTTACTAGAAGGTCTGTTAATAGGCCAACTGCTATTGCTCCTGATTTTGATAATGGTTACCCTGTTTTTGTAACAAGCCCTGATCAATCTTTATTTGTGCCAAATGCAATTGCGCAACCTGCGATTGCTGGTTTTATTTATGGATGTCCTGGTGATTATTATATACCTTATTTTTTAAATGCACCAGCTGATGTTGCATTGTTACTTGACTTAAATGGTGTTCCTGGTTATCAAGAAGGAACAGCTGATGTTGCTTTAGAAGCATATGAAATTACTGCGGGTAATAAAGTGCTTGCTTGGGATGGTTTAGATGGTTTAGGTAGTGTCGTGCCTGTTGATTTTAGTGTTGGTTTACAGCTTACTTCGTTTAGAGGAAGGACTAATATACCAATGTATGATGTGGAATTTAATATAAATGGACTAACTATTCAGGCGATTGCTCCTTCTATTGGAGGTCAAAATGTTTATTGGGATGATACTGCGTTAACTGCTTTTGGAACTTGTGTTGATGCTGGAGATGATGAGGGTAATAATACAACTTTAGCTGGTATTGATAGATCTATCTTGCTAGATGGTTCTGTTGGTCCTTTGCATGCATGGAATGGTTCATCTCCTAATACAGTTTCTCCTGCTACAGCTGGTGCTGCAGAAGGGGATAATACTGCTTTTCTTTGTGATGATTATGGGAATAACCGTGTTGTTAACACTTGGTTTTATGGTTCTGTTATAGTGTTGCCATCAGTTACTCTATCTGTTCCTAGTTGTGATAAAGATAATGACGGTATTGATGATTTTACAGATATTGATGATGATAATGATGGTATTACTGATCTTGTTGAATTAAATAATGTTTCAGGTGGAGATCCTTTAGGGGATGATGATGGTGATGGGTTGCTTAACTTTTTTGATCCTTCAAATGGTCCAGGTGTAGATGGTCCTGCAAATCCAAACTTTGAAGATCTTAATTTCGATGGTGTTAGTGATCAATATGATCTTGATGGTGATGGTGTTATAGATCAATTTGATTTAGATTCAGATAACGATGGTATTCCTGATAACAATGAGGCACAGTCTACTTCTGGATTTGTTGCTCAATCTAGTTTATTGGATACGGATAATGATGGTTTAGTTAATACTTATGATAATGGGTTAGTGGGATTGGTTCTTATTGATACTGATCTTGATGGTATTCCTGATTATAAGGATTTGGATAGTGATGGTGATATGATCTTGGATAATGTGGAGTCTGGACTTACTGTTTCTAGTCTTGATGCTGATTTCGATGGTTTAGATGATGCTATTGATACTAGTAATACAAACTATCTTGATCCAGATGGATCTGTTAATAATACTGATTCTTTAAGCGATACGGATGGTGATATAAATGGTGGTGGAGATGTTGATTTTAGAGATGCTAAAGCTTCTGTAGATTCTGATGGTGATGGTGTTTTTGATGAAACTGACCTTGATGATGATAATGATGGTATCTTGGATTCTGTGGAATGTTTTTCTGTTCCAACCGCATTAGGTCCTTATAGTGACACAAATACAACATTTAATTTTACTGGTACTGGAGGTAATAATAATGCTGATTTAAATTCGATAGTCCTTGATGGTGTTTTGTATGATAAATTTATTGTTCCAGATGCTTATCAAGAATCCTTTGCTTCGACAGATGGAAACGTTATTTATGAGATAATCAATGATTTTTCTGCTCAAGGTACAGGTGTTACTGGTAATAATATTTCAAATCCTAATTGGAATGATTTAATACTTACTGCTTTTCAGGACCCTAATTTTAATCGTTTTCAAGGGTTATCAGGAGTTGTGTTGGATTCAGATTTCTATACCTTAACTTATAATGTTCCTATTTCTGTTTCAGGAGATGCTTTTGTGTTAGTTTCTGAAAGAAGTGGTAATAATGAATTTAATTTAGAAGCATTTGATACTACTGGAAACTCATTTGGATTGATGTTGGATGTTTTAACTGCTAGTTATATAGGTACAGGATTAGATACTTCTATTGGGCAGGAAATTAATATAGCAATTTTCCCATTAACGAGTCTTGCTCCGGCAGGTTCTGTTATTAAATCAATTACTGTTTCGCCAGGGGCTAATGGTGATGGTGGTGACGGTAAAGTGTTTATTGTTAGTGATGTTGAGTCTTGTGGAGATTTTGATGGTGATGGTATATCAGATAATTTAGATTTAGATAGTGATGGTGACGGATGTCCAGATGCTATAGAAGCAGCTGGAGGTTTTGATTTAGATGATTTAAATCCTTTAACGGGTCAATTAGATAGTGGTGTAGATGGTGATGGAGTTCCTACTATTGCTGGAAGCCCTCAATCAACAACGACTGCAGTT
>JALZUY010000083.1 GCA_023301395.1 Nonlabens sp. | reverse complement strand
GCATTCACACCTAAGTGTTTTCCATAATTAACTAAGGAAAATAAGACATCACCAAACTCTGCTTCCATTTTATCTGTATCGCCTTTATCCACCTCAACCTGCAACTCTGCAAGTTCTTCTTCTAGTTTTTCTTTTACCTGTTCTGGTCGTTCCCAGTCAAAACCTACACCAGCAACTTTATCCTGAATGCGAGAACTTTTCACAAGTGCAGGCAGCGACACAGGAACACCTTCAAGAACACTTTTCTTGCCTTCTTTGAGCTTTAAAGCTTCCCAGTTCTGTTTCACTTCTTCTTCGTCAGCCACCTCAACATCTCCATAAATGTGTGGATGTCTTGATATAAGCTTATCACAAATACCATTTGCAACAGTTCCTATATCCCATTCATCGGTTTCAGATCCTATTTTTGAATAGAAAACAATATGAAGCAACAAATCACCTATCTCTTTGGGAATCTCTTCTCGATCATTATCCAGTATTGCATCACCTAATTCATAGGTTTCTTCAATCGTTAAATGACGTAATGATTGGAGTGTTTGCTTACGGTCCCATGGACAGTTTTCACGCAATTCATCCATTATAGTTAATAATCGGTCGAGTGCGGCAAGCTGTTCTTTTCTATTATTCATTTTTCTTAGGGATATACTGTGATCTATTTGTGAAGGACAGTGATTAAATTTGATATAATGATATAAATTACGCTTTCGCGGAAGCGTAACAACAATATTACTGCTATAAAATTAGTTAGTATTCTTACAAAGAACCCTATATGCGACAATTACTTTTAAGCTTTTTTACACTTGTTATTACCATTCCAGTAGTTGCCCAAAATTGGGTCACAGATGAAACCATGGAAGAAACAGTAATGTTAGAAGATGACCAGATTAAGGTACTCTACTTTACTGCATCGTGGTGTGGACCATGTCGTTATATGAAACCCATCATGAAAGATATTGATGAAGATGAAAGTCTTGATGTAACTGTATATTTCATGGACACAGACGAAAATATTGCAGACGATATACTCAAAGTAAACTCTATTCCAGCTTATTTTTTCATTAAAAACGGACGCCTATTAGGGCGTACTGGTAGCACGATGAGACGCAATGAAATGGTAAAAATGATCAAACGCCATGATAAAATGACTATTAAAAGTGATCTACTAGCTTATCGTGGAAAATCTTCAAAATTTGAACTAGTTGCTGGAACACATGAAAAATTAAGTATTAAAACCTTAGAAAGTGTATGGTATGATGCGCATCAATTAAATGCAATTTCCTGGAAAATATATCAACAGTTAAATGCCTCTAAAGATCTTGAATGCGCCTTGATTTTAATACAACGCTCTATAGAATTAGAAGAATTCACTTCAAATCTAGAGACTTATGCTCACTTACTTGCAAAAAATGGCGATAACAAAAAAGCTCTCAAAATTGCTAAAAAAGCAAAAAGGAGAGCTGAAAGGAATAATGAGTTTACCGGAATTATTGAGGAGTTAATTGAAAAACTAAACACCTAAGTTTTAAATAGAAGTTCTTCTAACTCAATAAAACAATTTACAAAGTCTTCTTCATCTTCAGTTTCTAACCCGTCAATAATACATTGATATAACAGGAGGTTTTTCATCAGGTCTCAATTGAGGAATCCTTACGCGTTTTGAAAATTTTAATGCGTCAAAATGACTTAAAACAACATCAGGTTGATTTTCATTATAAGCACCTTGAATAATGGATGCCAATTCTTGAGCCTTTAGAGTCTCATCAGCTGTCATTTCTTGAAGTTGAACTTCACCATCTGTACAACTTAATAAAATAACTGGAAATAAAAAATAAAATAAATTCTTCATTGCCTACTGAATTAAATCCCTTTAATAAAACTGCTATACAAATCGTTGAACTGATAACCTTCAGTAAAACGATTTTTACTCAACTTGTCAAATTCTACAAGTGACCATAGGATAAACTCTTTCAAGAAGTAACGATCTTCCATAGGGAACTCTGGCTGGTACTTTTCTACTAGGTCTGTTAATGGCGTTACTTGATCTATTAAAGCTTTATAGTCTGCATCATTGAGTTCGTCCAGCAATTCTAGTCCATCGTTATTAAAGAACCATTCTAGTAATTTATCATAAGGAGTTTCTTCATCTTGTTTCACGAGTTTCTTAATCTCAGGAAAGTATTGCGGAAACATCACTTTAGTGGCATCGCCTAAAAGCTCGTTTGCGACAAAGGCTGCTCCTTCTTGCTCACCTTCATAAACCAGTTCTATCTTTCCTGTAATTGCTGGAATCACACCTGTAAAGTCAGAGAAGCGTAATGTAGTCGTATCATTACCATTCATTAATGCGCGACGCTCAGCTGTACTTAATAAATTTTCATAAGCAGTAATACTCATACGAGCACTTACGCCACTTTTCTCATCCACATATTCACTATCACGTGCGCAAAAGCTTATTTGTTCTAATAAATCTTTGGCAAGTTCTGGAACGGCAACTGTGTTTTCAGTACGACTGTCTTTGCGTGCTTCTTGCTGTGTGATTGTTTTGGCAATCTCAATAGTTTCAGGATAGTGCGTTAAGATTTGGGATCCTATACGATCCTTAAGTGGTGTTACTATACTACCACGGTTTGTATAATCCTCAGGATTTGCGGTAAATAGAAACTGCATATCGAGTTCAAGTCTTAGTTTGAAACCACGTATTTGAATATCGCCTTCTTGTAAGATATTAAATAATGCTACTTGAATACGAGCTTGTAAATCTGGTAATTCATTGATTACAAATATGCAACGGTTTGCGCGTGGTATCATTCCATAGTGAATCACTCTATCGTCTGCATAGCTTAGTTTAAGATTTGCAGCCTTTATAGGATCTATATCTCCTATTAAATCTGCAACAGTAACGTCTGGTGTTGCGAGTTTTTCATAGAAACGATCATCTCTATGCAACCACGATATAGGCGTTTTATCTCCATGTTTCTCTATCAACTCTATGGCAGTTCTAGATAATGGTGCTAGTGGATCATCGTGGATCTCACTATCTGTCACATAAGGAATGTGCTCATCGAGTAAGCCTGTCATCAATCTTGCAAGTCTGGTTTTGGCCTGACCACGCAATCCTAATAGGTTGATATTATGTCTAGATAAAATCGCTCTTTCTAGTTCTGGAATCACCGTATTTTCATAACCGTGAATTCCTGTAAAAGAATCGACTCCATTTTTTATATTATTTCTTAGGTTATCTCTTAACTCATCTTTAATAGACCTAGATTTCCATCCTGCTTTTTTAAGTTGACCTAAGGTATTTATTTTTTCTATATTCATATTTTAGTCTCAGTTTACAGCGGCGGCCTTCATTATTAAAATAAACTTCAAGAAGTTCAGGCTAACATTGTAAATTATTTTTCGCTTTATGTTTATTTCAATCGTTTCTTTCTATTAGCCTCATAATCTGTGAAAATCATTTCGCCTAGACCTTGTAGTCCAGTGAAAAATGCTTTTCCTTGATTAGCCTCAGTAAACTCATCTACAAATCGCTGTAGATAAGGATCGTTTGCAATCATAAATGTGGTGATAGGAATATG
>JALZUY010000082.1 GCA_023301395.1 Nonlabens sp. | reverse complement strand
GTTGTAGATATTAACAGTAATACTATTATAAAAAATTTCATAGACTCTCTTTTTCTTAAAAATAAATAAAATACAATTTACTAAATCAGAAAGTGAGGAGGTCCACGCTTAGGAGGGTGAATGATATTTGAGTTATTCTTTGCTCTTGATTGATAAGTTTTTTGGTCTTGTTCGTATTGTTGGGCCACTGGAGGGTTTATATTAGATAAAGAGGGGAGATCGATTGTGTTATCTAGGTCAAAAAGGCACAGGTTACATTCACCCTGATTATGGGGATGTATATGAAAAGAGCTCTCAAAAACAACATGAGCAAAAATGAAAATGAGAATGAGAGGTAGAGCCTTTTTCACGAGGATATTTATAACTCAAATGAAAAATGAAGTATATTGTGCGCAGCAAAAACAAAAAAGGGAGCTGACCAAGGCTCCCTCTTTCTACTTAGTATTTTCTTTTTTGGTGTTCACCCCAAATTGTACTCTTTATAAACTTTCATCAAACTTTATTTTAAATCTATCTTTTTTATCAATGTGATCAAAGTGATTTAACTTGATCTGCTCACTACTAGGATTTCTCGTAGTGCTTTGAATTTTTTCTAGCTGCGCTTCAACTTCATACCGCTCACCGATATCACTGCCTCTTGCGAAGATAGAACTACTTATGAGCGTGGTTGCAATGATGATTAGTATTTTCATGTACGACTCCATTTATTTTGATAACTTCTTTATTACCCGGATACATTTCGTAAGTGATTGTTACTGGTACACCTTCTTCTTGAGATACTGTACTTGCAATACCTCTACTATTAGAAGCGGATCTATTGAAACCGTATTTAGCACTTAAGTTATCTATATCTCTGTCGTGAGGAGTTTGATTAACTGTAGAGCTCCCGATACTTGGAAACATAACAGATTCAGATCTTGATGAGTTATCATGAGAGAGACCTAAAAAGTGACCGAATTCATGAACAAGTACAGTTTGAAGATCATAATGCCAAGGTCCTCCAGAAGTTCCCGCTGCAAAATCAAAAAAGTCATAATTTACTAAAATATCTGCGTGAGTTATTTGGATTGAGCTTGATCTTTGAATTCCTCTTATCTGAGTAACAGCAAGAGCGCCGCTTGGAAGCTCACTAGGCCAGTTAAAGACTTTATAAACACCTAAAACAGAATCGGCGTATGAGCTTAAGCTAGACTTTGGTGAGATATTTGTCGTTGCTTCATTGAAGTAATTAACTCCACCACCTTGCTCTTGTGACCATACCTCAGAAGAGTCAGAAATAGCAGTAATCTCATCATTATCAAAATCACTGCTTATTTGAATGTTAAGCGGAAAAACTGCTGTTGATGACCAGCTGGTAGGAAGATTATCGACTGCTGATGCACTTCTTGCTGAATCACTTGAAAGAGCACTTGTAGATGCACCGTCACAACCAGTCATTAGTACAGCAAGATTGAGAATAATAAGTACAGCTTTCAAGATAACCCCTTTAGTAGTAACACTATACTACTCGGGTATTATCTCCGAAAACTTGAGTCAAAAGCTCATCATTATCTCTTAGCTTTAATTTTTCTTGTACTTACAGTGACTTAGCGTGATCAGCTAAAAACTTCTCAATTCCACTATCAGTCAGCGGATGCCCAAATAACTGGTCAAGAACCTTGAAAGGGATTGTTGCGACATCAGATCCAACAAGAGCTGCTATTTTGACATGTTCTGTATGTCTTACTGAAGCTGCTAGAATTTTTGTCTCAAAACCGAAGTTATCAAAAATAATTTTGATATCCTCAATCAGCTGCATTCCTGTTTGTCCTATATCGTCCAGGCGACCAATAAAGGGAGAAACGTAGGTTGCACCGTTCTTTGCAGCTAATAGAGCTTGATTGGCACTAAAAACAAGAGTGATATTAGTTTTTATATTTTTATCACTAAGCTGCTTAAGAGCTATCATTCCGTCTCTTGTCATAGGGAGCTTAATAACGACATTTGGATGAATCTTAGCAAGCTCAAAAGCCTCTTTGAGCATACCTTCACTATCAACTGAGATAACTTCAGCTGAAATAGGCCCGTCTATAATCTTAGCAATAGACTCAATGAGAGTCTTTTGATCTATTCCTTCTTTGGCCACTAATGAAGGATTAGTTGTTACTCCATCAATAAAACCCCAGTTTTTAGCAGTTTTAATTTCTTCTAAATTTCCAGTATCAATAAAAAATTCCATAAGTTTCTCCTAAGAATGTATTTGAATTTGATTTAAAGCTAATTTCGTTCATAATAGAAGTAATGAAATACTTTGGCGAGCTTATTCTCTTTGCACTTCTTACCCAGCTAGGACATGCAACCATACTTACTCCAGACCTGGGGGAAGTTGATACAATGGGAAGACCCAATAATAGTTTTATTGACCCAAAGGTCGATTACTCCCGCTTTCAAGGGCGTGTGAGTGACAAGGATAAAACAGGAAGAGTTTTAAAAGTTCAAGTTCAAAACAATAATTCAAAGTTTTTGAAAGCAGGAGATACTGTTTATTTCAAAGTTAATAACCATGAAAACAAAAGATTTTGTAAAGCCTCGATTCGGGCTGTTGAAGATTTTTACTTTAGCATTTATGTCCAGAATTTTAAAGGCTGCTGGGGGAGTTCAAGATATTTCCCTCGGGGGACAACTCTAAATTTCAAAGCTGATCTTCTTGCAACGAGAGTTTTGGAGGGAAGTGAGTACAGAAAAATTCTTCTTAAAAGAAAAGAGGGGTTTCTCTCACAACTAAATGGTCTTAATAACTTCCTATGGACTTATGATCAACAAAAGCTGAAGGTTGCTATTGATTATGATAGGAGAGTCAATGAGATTTTAAGAGAGAAGCAACTTGCTCTTGATAATCTCATAGGTAAAAAACAAGAAACGCTAAGGTTGCAATCTGTTTTAGCTACAAAATTAGACTCTCTAGATGGATCACTCAAGCACTACAAAGTCGAGAGACAAGAATATCTACTAGACAGGTGGAATATGGACCACGATCAAGGCCTTCCTTTTGGGCAAAGACCACTTAGGGTCAAAAAGAAATAAAAGTTTTTCACTCGGCCATCCTTTTATAAACTTACATCAAAGCTTAGTTACTCATCAGTAATTCCCATTCCTTATATTAGATTATAAAGTTAGTTCACTATACATGATGTATTAATTTAGTTTTAAATTTTGAAAAAGGAGTTTTAATGTTTAAATTTTTATTTTTCCCCTTAGTTTTAATCTTTTCTTTGAGCAGTTTCGCGACTGTGAACTTAGATGGTTACAATAAGCGCTTTAAGCTTATTAAGAATGAAGCTGGAGAGCTGACTTACGTGAAAATGAACTTTTTTAATAAAAGTCTCTCACTTAAACCCTACCTTAATCAAATTAAGTCTGATCTCAAATCTGAAATTGAGAGAATGAAATCTAAGTCACATGATGGTGAGCTTGATGAATTCATGGCCGCGTTAGGTGAAGGTCAAGAAAATCATTCATCAACAGAAGGCGAGTAATCGACCACGAAATTTTATTATATGTACAAAGTTTCAAGTAAATTAAAAATTTTCGCATTAGTCCTTATTGTTTTTGGGGCAGCTCTTACGATCGCTGGTTTTTTAAATGCACCAGGATCTGAGGATGATGTAAGAGAAATGCTAGCAAATGAAGCAAAGGAAGCTGCCACTCATGGTGGTGATCACGTTGCTAATGCAGATACTCACCAAGTAGCTTCTCAAAATGTTCATGGTGATACGCACGCAATTGCAACTGACGGTCATGGAGATGCTCATGCATCTGGTCATGATGATGCAGAGCATATTGAACATTTATACCATCAATTAGCTAATAAGCCATGGTCTGCATTATATGTAGCCTGTTTCTTTTTCTTTATGATAGCTTTGGGCTGTACGGCTTTTTATGCGGTGCAAAAGGTAGCTCAGGCAGGATGGTCACCAGGACTCTTTAGAGTGATGGAAGGAATAAGTAGTTATCTATTAGTAGGTGGTATCTTAATGTTCATACTTCTTTTATTAAGCGGTTTCCATGTGAATCATATTTTTGTATGGATGAAAACTGGAATTGATGAAGTAGGTCATGAGAATTATGATGCTTTAGTAGCTGGTAAAACAGGTTTCTTAAATGTTCCTTTTTGGTTAATCAGAGCTGCGGCATTCTTGATTGGTTGGAACTTGTATCGTTGGAGTATTCGTAGAATTTCATTGAAACAAGACGAAGAGCCAGAAGGTAATGTATGGTACAAGAAAGGATTTAAGCAAAGTGCAATGTTCTTAGTGTTCTTTATCGTTACAGAATCTATTATGTCTTGGGACTGGATTATGAGTTTTGATCCACACTGGTTCTCAACTTTATTTGGATGGTATGTATTCGCAAGTATGTTTGTAAGTGGTATTACTGTAATCGCATTAGTTACTATTTACTTGAAATCAAGAGGTCACTTAGAGTTTATTAATGATTCTCATATTCATGATTTAGCTAAATTCATGTTTGGAATTAGTATTTTCTGGACTTATTTATGGTTCTCACAATTCATGTTGATTTGGTATTCAAATATTCCAGAAGAAGTAACTTATTTTATTACTAGAATTCAGGATTATAACATACTCTTCTTTGGAATGGTAGCAATTAACTTCTTATTCCCGTTATTAATATTAATGAATTCCGACTTTAAGCGTGTGAATTGGTTTGTAGTAACTGCTGGTATATTTATTCTATTGGGTCATTACTTAGATATTTATGTGATGGTAATGCCTGCAACGGTTGGAACGTCATGGTTCATAGGTATGCCTGAGATTGGATCATTTATGATGTTTGCTGGAATCTTTTTGCTAGTAATATTTAATACTATTTCAAAAGCTCCATTACTTGCAAAAGGAGATCCATTCATTGGAGAAAGTAAACATTTTCACTATTAATTAATTATAGAAAAACACTGAAATGACAGCATTTCTAATCATATTAATTGCCGCTTTATTTGTTATCGCCTTATGGCAAATTTCAAAAATTGTTCAACTAGGTAAATCTCCAGAAGCAAGTAGTGCTGATGGTGAAATAGCAAACGACGCCGATAATGATCGTCAAGGAAAATACATGCTTTACTTTGTAATAGCTATGTATATCATGATGATTGCATGTTTTATTGGTTATCAAGACTTCTTCTTACCAGATGCGGCTTCGGCTCATGGTGCTGAGTATGATTCTTTATTGATATTTACAACAATTATAATCATGGTTGTTCAATTCTTAACTCAAGGATTGTTACACTGGTTCAGTTATAAATACAAAGGAAAGAAAGGTCAAAAGGCATTGTTTTATGCCGATAATGATCGACTTGAATTTATCTGGACAGCAATCCCAGTAGTTGTTCTTGCGGGATTAGTTCTTTGGGGACTTTTCTCATGGAATGATATAATGGATGTTGATAAGCATGAAGATCCATTAGTAGTGGAGTTATATGCTTACCAGTTTGGTTGGAAAGTAAGATATAGTGGTGCAGATAATACGTTAGGTGATGCAAATGTGCGTTTCATTGAAGGTACTAACGTTATAGGTATTGATCCAACTGATGCAGATGGGAAAGATGATATGGTTGCAACTGAGTTACATTTACCAGTTGATCGTCCAGTAGTTTTTAATTTCCGTAGTCAGGATGTTTTACACTCTGCATATATGCCTCACTTTAGAGCACAAATGAACGTAGTGCCTGGTATGGTTACTAAATTCAGTTTCACACCAACCGTAACTTCTGAGGATTATAAATCTACGGATTATATGACTAAAAAGGTTCGTAAGATTAATGACATTAGACGACAAAAAAGTAAAGAATTAGAAGCTGCAGGAGATGTTGCTCTAGATCCTTATGAATTTGAATACTACCTTCTATGTAATAAGATTTGTGGTGCATCGCATTACAATATGCAAATGAAGATAGTAGTGGAGTCTGAAGAAGACTACAACAAGTGGTTAGAAACACAAACAACTTTTGAAACAACTTTAGCTAACGCTGAAAACTAAGATATATGGGACAAGTGATTGCAGCAGCAACAGAGCATGGACATGACGATGGTGACCACCATCACAAAGAAACATTTGTAACAAAGTATATTTTCTCTCAAGATCACAAGATGATTGCTAAGCAATATCTTGTAACAGGTCTTATCATGGGTGCTATAGGTATCATGATGTCTGTTTTAATGAGAATGCAAATTGCAAATCCAGAGCAACCTAATGTTATTTTTGAAGCATTATTGGGTAAATGGGCTCCAGGTGGAGTTATGGATCCTAATATCTATTTAGCTCTTGTAACTATACATGGTACCATTATGGTATTCTTTGTGTTAACTGCAGGTCTAAGTGGTACTTTTTCAAACTTTTTAATACCACTACAAATTGGAGCACGAGATATGGCTTCAGGATTTTTGAACATGGTATCTTATTGGTTGTTCTTCCTTTCATCAGTTATAATGATAGGGTCTCTATTTGTAGAATTAGGACCAGCAGCGGCAGGATGGACAATTTATCCACCATTGAGTGCTGTGGCTAAGGCTATGCCAGGATCTGGAATGGGAATGACTTTGTGGTTAGTCTCTATGGCAATCTTTATTGCATCTTCATTACTTGGTTCATTGAACTATGTAGTAACTGTAATTAACTTGAGAACTAAAGGAATGTCTATGACTAGACTTCCATTAACAATTTGGGCATTCTTTGTAACAGCAATTATTGGTATTGTTTCTTTCCCAGTATTGTTTGCAGCAGCATTGTTATTGATTATGGATAGAAGTTTTGGAACTTCTTTCTTCTTATCAGACATTTATATTAAAGGTGAAGTGCTAGCGCATCAAGGTGGTTCCCCAGTATTATTTGAACACTTATTTTGGTTCTTAGGTCACCCAGAGGTTTATATTGTATTACTTCCAGCATTAGGAATTACATCAGAAATTATTGCTACTAACTCACGTAAACCTATTTTCGGTTATCGTGCCATGGTTGCCTCTATTCTTGCCATTGCATTCCTTTCAACAATCGTATGGGGACACCATATGTTTATCTCTGGAATGAATCCATTCTTAGGTTCTGTATTTACATTTACAACGCTATTGATTGCAATTCCATCGGCAGTAAAATCATTTAACTACATAACAACCTTGTGGAAAGGTAATTTGCAGCTCAATCCTGCCATGCTCTTTTCAATAGGATTAGTTTCTACATTCATCACTGGTGGATTAACAGGAATTATTCTTGGAGATAGTACACTTGATATTAACGTTCATGATACCTACTTTGTAGTAGCTCACTTCCACTTGGTAATGGGTATATCAGCATTGTATGGTTTATTTGCAGGAGTTTATCACTGGTTCCCTAAGATGTTTAATAAAATGATGAACAAGAATATGGGTTATGCTCATTTCTGGTTGACAGCAATTGGAGCATATGGTGTATTCTTCCCTATGCACTTTATAGGTATGGCTGGTTTACCACGTCGTTATTATACAAATACTAACTTCCCGTACTTTGATGATCTTGCAGATACGAATCAATTGATTACATACTTTGCAATCGCAACAGCATTGGCACAGTTGATCTTTGTATACAACTTTGTAAAGTCTATTTTCTACGGTAAGAAAGCACCAGCAAACCCATGGAAATCTAACACACTAGAGTGGACAACTGGAGATACACACATTCACGGTAACTGGGATGGACCTATTCCTCATGTACACAGATGGCCTTATGATTATTCTAAGGTTGATGAAAACGGTGAGTATGTTATTCCAGGACAAGATTATGCGCCACAGCATATTCCTATGCAAGATGGAGAAGAAGAAATGCATCACTAGATGATACTTTAATATTTAAAAAAGCTGTTCCAATGGAGCAGCTTTTTTTGTGCAGTAAATTTTGATAATTACGCTTTCGCGAAAGCGTATAAAAACAACCATACCTTATCTTTGATACATGAACGAAAATCTAGATCCAAATGGCAATCATTTCTCTAACGAGGAGAATGATGTAGAAAGAGCGTTGAGACCACTTAGTTTTGATGACTTTGCAGGTCAAGATCAAGTTCTTGAAAATC
The DNA here is from genome assembly GCA_023301395.1 of Nonlabens sp. Classification (GTDB taxonomy): domain Bacteria; phylum Bacteroidota; class Bacteroidia; order Flavobacteriales; family Flavobacteriaceae; genus Nonlabens. The sequence continues at coordinate 3,838 of JALZUY010000082.1, read as the reverse complement.
TAAAGATCTTTGTTGAGGCTGCAAACCAGCGAGAGGAAGCACTCGATCATGCCTTATTTCATGGTCCACCAGGATTAGGTAAAACAACACTAGCACATATTCTTGCAAACGAGTTAGGTGTAGGAATTAAAGTTACCTCAGGACCAGTTTTAGATAAGCCAGGTGATCTTGCGGGATTATTAACTAATCTCGATGAGCGTGATGTGCTATTTATAGATGAGATTCATAGATTAAGTCCTATAGTTGAAGAATATCTATACTCGGCTATGGAGGATTATAAGATTGATATCATGATTGAAACTGGCCCAAATGCCAGAACCGTCCAGATCAATCTCGCACCATTCACATTAATAGGAGCAACAACGCGTTCAGGATTACTGACAGCGCCCATGCGTGCTCGTTTTGGAATCCAATCTAGATTACAATATTACTCTACAGAATTACTCTCGACTATCGTTATACGTAGTGCCGAGATTTTAAATGTTCCTATCCATGAAGATGCAGCTATAGAAATTGCAGGACGTAGCCGTGGAACACCTCGTATTGCAAATGCATTATTACGTAGAGTTCGTGATTTTGCTCAAATCAAAGGTGACGGTAACATAGACTTAAAGATTGCTAAATATTCTTTGAAAGCTCTTAATGTAGACGCAAACGGACTGGATGAAATGGATAATAAAATACTAATAACCATTATTGATAAATTCAAAGGTGGACCAGTAGGTTTAACAACAATCGCAACAGCAGTTTCTGAAAGTGCAGAGACTATTGAAGAAGTGTACGAACCATTCTTAATCCAGCAAGGATTCATCATGCGCACACCACGTGGTCGTGAAGTCACTGAGCTTGCTTATAAACACTTAGGTAAAACCAAAGGAAATGCATTAGGAGGCTTATTTGAACAGTAATGAGAGAAATAGCGCAAATTCCTGCACTCCAGTTTCTATCTAAGTCTAGACAGATTTATAAGAACCCGTTGCCGTTTCATAGAGAGAATTTCCAGAAGTATGGAAATACCTTTAAGATAAGTCCCAAGCCAGGACTGATCATTCACTTTACCTGTGATGAGAAAATCACACAGCACATTCTTCAAAAGAATCAAAAGAACTATCATAAATCATCGTTACAAACGGAAGATTTAGGGAAGTATATAGGCCATGGTTTACTCACCGAGAATGGTGAGAAATGGCGAGCAAATAGAAAACTCATCCAACCAGCATTTTATAAAAAGTCCATCAATAATTTTATGGATACGATGGATATGGTAATTACCGAAGAGTTAGATCATATAAAGCTCAATGAAGTCACAGATGTGTATGCTATTTTCAATGATCTGGCTTTTAAAGTAGTCGCAAGAAGCTTATTTGATTTTGCCGACATAGAAAACCTCGATCAAAAAATAACCCGACTCCAAGAAATCACAGAGCAAGCACAAAAAATGCTCATTAAGGAATTGCGTATCCCATGGATGAAGTGGTATTTTGACAGAGAATGGCTTTCGGGAACAAATAGCGTTCCTCATGCATTATCACAATTAGATGAAGCAAGAGATTTACTACGCACTATTATAAACAATCGCAGAAATAGTACTAACGAACCTGGCGATTTACTAGATATGTTACTTCATAGTACTTATGAAGATGGCACGCACATGGAAGACGACCAACTTGTAGATGAAATTCTAGTACTATTTATCGCAGGTCATGAAACTACGGCAAACGCATTAAGCTTTGCCGCACAATTACTAGCCCATCATCCCGAAACAATTCAACAAGCTCGTGAAGATATTTCAAAGGTAAATGATGAGGAAACACTCATGAACCAATTGATGGCCATGCCATATCTTAAGCAATGCGTGGAAGAAACCTTAAGACTCTATCCACCAGCTTATGTGACGGATCGAGTAGCTCTTGAGGCAGATGAATGTGAAGATATAGCTATAGAGAAAGAAAGCATTTGGCTCGTTTCATTTTATGAGATGCACCGCCGTAAAGATTTATGGGAAAACCCAGAAGCTTTTGATCCTTCCAGATTTGAGGCTCAAAAAGCCAAAGCCTACAGAGATTTCTATTTTCCTTTTGGCGCAGGACCACGCATGTGCGTAGGGAATAATTTTGCCATGATGGAAATGATGCTGGTGATAAGAAGAATGGTAGAACGTTTTGAAATCACAACCGTTCAAGATCATATCGATTACCATCCATTGATCACTTTGAAGCCTAAGAATGCAAATTTGGTTTTTAAAAACAGAGAATAAAACTAAGATTTTCAAGTTTTGACATTCCGTACAAGTGAGGCACGAGCGCAATACGGAATCTGTTTGTTTTACTCGATAAGATTTTTGAAAATACATTACTCGGTCATATATGGATACCGCATTTCGAGAGCCTCAATGCTCGATTTAAACCTTAATGATAGGATGGAAAATGTCACACTGAGCTTGTCGAAGTGTTCTCCAGATTAAGTGATTAACATTTCATTAACTTTTATAGAGGCTATTTTCTTATAGATTTAATAATCAAACAATTAGTGATTCTTCCCCTAACTAGTTGCTTTAAACTTAATCTTATGAAATTACTAAACATGTGCTTATGCGCAAAGCATGTGATATGCTCATAACTATTAGTAAGAAATTTGATTAAAAATATAATACGAAACCTATGAAAACACTAATCACTACCATCGCTATACTAGTAATATCCTCTTGCAGTACAGAAGATATGCCATCTCAAGAAAGTCTCTTACCACCCATCACAACTACAGGAGAAAATACCTTTGGTTGTTTGATTGATGGTAAGTTTTTTAAACCTAGGGATGGAACAGGGACTTTTAATACAGAAGATAGAGGTTTGAGAGTCATTGGAGGCGGTAATCAAAGTATTGAATTTGATGCAAGAGATTATAAAAGTAATAAAACAGCCTCAATTCTAATCCACTTGGAAAATCTCATTCAAACGGGCGAAGGTAGTTATCAATTAAACAGTTCAAATGGTTTAAGAGGATTAGATGGTAACAATAATAATTATATGCATTGCGTAATTTGGGATGATAATACGCAATCATATCAACCATATTTATCATACGACGAATCTGGAATAGTTTCAATAACAAAATTAGATGTTATTCCGAATGTACAAACAATTTGGTCTGGAACATTTCAGGGTAATTTAGTTAGTTTTAATAATCCAAGTGATACGATAAGGGTTTCACTAGGTAGATTTGATCTTAAAACACCTCAACTATCTAACGTTTCGTTTCCATAAAACAAGACTGCCGCGGCAACGGCAGTCTATAAATATTTAACAGTAACACAATAATTATTAACTATTAAACATTCAAATTTAAATAACCTCGCTTTTGCGAAAGCTTAAAATACAATCTTATGAAAACCTTAAAGATCCTTACGACTTGTATACTTTTTATTGCTTGCAGTACAGAAGATATGCCATCTCAAGAAAGTCTCTTACCACCTATAACGACGACAGGAGAGAACACCTTTGGTTGTTTAATTGATGGTAAGTTTTTTAAACCGAGGGATGGAACAGGGACTTTTAATACAGAAGATAGAGGTTTGAGAATTAGGCAAACAGAGGTTATTAATGTTGAGTTTGATGCTCGTGATTTTAAAAGTGAAAGAACTGGAACAGTACTAATTCATTTGGAAGAATTGGAGAATATCGGTGAGGGAATTTACGTATTAGGTAATTCAAATGGTCTAAGAAGCATTGATGGCTTGGATAATAATTACATAAATTGTAGAGTGTGGAATAAAGATATTGAGGCTTATCAGACCTATGTTAGTTTTGAAAATTCCGGACAAATAGTTGTTAATAACATT
>JALZUY010000081.1 GCA_023301395.1 Nonlabens sp. | reverse complement strand
TATAGAAAATTGTGTATTCTAAATATTAAGTTTTAATACCCCTTATATGTTTAATATCATTCCTATTTATCGGGTCAAAAATTTTATCCCAAAATTCAAAAGTAAATATTGAAAATCTAATTAGAGAAGAGCCTCTTAACGGTGAGTACTTTAGGAATGAAAATAAAGTGCAAATTATTGAATTTTGGTATTCAAGTTGTGTAATTTGTATTGAAAATTTTGGCGAATTTGAAAAATTCTATCTTAAGAATAAAGATAACTACGACATTACATCGGTTAACGTAGAAATTCCCGCTGATAAGTTGAACAACTTTATACCAAAAAAATATGTTCAACAAAAAGGATATAGTTTTCCAGTTTTAGAATTAACACAAGAATATGTTGAAAAGAATTATCAAATTTTTTCTACCCCAAAAACTGTAATTATTTTAAATGATACCATCATTTTTAAAGAAAATATAATTGTTAGTGACCTATTAATAAGTAAAATTCTAAAAGATATTGATAAATAAAATGTTTTGAATATCTAAACCAGTCTTTCACTAGCTCAGACTGATATTGCAGTTTAAATCAAAAATTCCAGACATGAATATTGCTTTTCGCAGCGTATTCAGAAAAACTTATACTATCTGAAAATCTGCCTTTATAGAGCTTTCAACAACTGTAATAAGACCTTCTCAATATCTTCAACTTTGCTGTACGAATTTTGTAATTCTTGTTTGAACTCTGGAGTAAGAGTTCCTTTTGCTACTTTTTCAGTAACCATATATATTTAAATAATGTCAAAATAAATCCGAAATACTAGCCTCATAAAAGAGTTGATAATTACTTAGAATCCGCATAATTCTTTCCATTATCTGTATTAGGAAATTCTTGAAGAATATCATCTGCCCAATCAATGGCTTCTCTCATGTTCTTGAGTATTTTAAACGGTTTTGAATAGAATTGCTTTTCAAATTTTGCATTGTTAGTAGCACTTTGATCTCTGGATATGATACCTATTCCAACTAATTGTGGGATTTTTGCAACTTCCATGTAAACTACCGGTTCTACCGCGTATTTATTTACCCTATTAGTTAAATAAACTACTTTTTTATTGCCATAATATCCTTCTAGGAATTTTTTGAACTCAATGCCAGATTCTACGGTTACAACAGCTCCTTCATAAACCTGCTGAATGATGTAATTTTCAAAGACAAAAAGCTCTGCATGAGCTAAAGTAAAATATCTAAACTTTTTCATAACTTAGTCATTTGCGTGTGCATTAAAGATAGTAAGAAATTCTTTACGGTTTACTATCATTGATCAAATTCCATTATAAATCTCCCATCCTATTCATAAGGTTTCTTGTATCTAGATAGATTTTAACATCTGTAATAAATCCTTCTCCGTATCTTTCCCTTTGTCTTTGTTGTACCAGTTCTGAAGTTCTTGTTTAAACTCTGGAGAAAGTGTTCCTTTTGCCGCTTTTTCTGCAGCGACATAAGCAGTTGCGTTAGTAGGTCGTGGTCCCCAAGTAGCAACTGGCAAGCCTTTTCTGTTATCGATCAAAATAAGTTTTGCTATTGCGCGACCACCGTTTGTCAGGAACTCATCCATCAATTGTGGATTATCATCTCTTAAAACGACTCTTAAAGGCACGTTTGCAGCTTCAGCAACCTTATTCATCATGGGCATAGTTTGTGCCGCGTCACCGCACCAGCTTTCTGTTATGATTAGGAAATAGGCATCTTCTTTAAAGGCATCTAAAAACTCTTTGTTCTCAGGAAGTAGTTTCATCGTTTTATCCAGACGCTTCAATCGCTGATTATTGAGTTTAGTATACTCTGCAAGAGCTTCTGTAGTCTCAGCTCCAGTATTTGTATGATTCTCTGTATGTGTAGCAACTAGTTCACGGTATTCTAGATAAGATATTGAACGGGCTGCAGCTTCTTTGATGATTTGTTGTAATTCCATAGCGCAAAAATAAGCAAGCTTATACATTCTGTAAGGTAACAAAGGTAATAAGATATGTGACATTATATCCCATACAATAATGTAAACCAATATTAAGATTCTATTAGAACCAGCTCAAGGGGAAAACTGACTTTAAATAGTAAGAATTCATTAAAAATAGAATTCTAAGAAAAATTAGTTGTTAGACATTTGAAAAATATAAACAGAACAAATGAAAAAAAGGAACATTCTATTAATCGCAGGTATTGTAAATGCAACCATTTTTGTGTGGATCTATCTAACTCATTTATTAAAAATTAAATGGGACATTGCAGGTGTATTTCATGAATTACTCATGATTCCCATGATACTATTGGCACCAGTATTAGTATTGTTATCATCATTACAAATAAAGAAATACGGATTTAAAACTATAAATATCATCTCATTTATAATTCCCCTACTAGTGACTCTATTAATTATGGGACTAATTATGGTAGAGATAACTTGAAAAATTAATACTTAAAACGTCTATTTTCTTTTTTCTCGCTATGCTTTTTCTTGTCATTCAGCCGTTTACGCTTTACAGAGCGTGGTGTTGTTCTTTTTTTACGCACTTTTTGAACTTGAGTGGCTTCATGGAGAACACTCAAAAAGCGTTTAAAAACAAGTTCTTTATTGCTTGACTGACTCCTGGAATCATGACAGTTCAATTGTAGAATACCTTCTTTGGTTAATCTGTTTTGCAATTTAGATAAGATTCTAAATTGTTCAGCTTCCGCGAAAGCGATACTACTAGTAGCATTCCATTCCAGTAATATCTTAGTTGCCACTTTATTTGCATGTTGACCACCAGGACCACCGCTGGTTGTAGCTCTATAATTTACTTCTCTATGTAGCTGATCTACGTCCATCTAATTTTGATGTGCCGGTTTTAATAAGTCATTCACCGTTTTTACAGGATTGAAAGTAATCAATGGTACTTCTACAAAAACACTGTTCCAGTATGCCATTCCACCATTCCATAATCCTGGTAGTTCTTGCGCTTTTATGGATGTCCCTAATCTAGATTTATGAGTGATAAAACCAGTTTGCTCATCACAAAAATCGAATAAATCAAATTTATTCCCTTTATAATCACGTACTGCGCATACTAAATCTACTGGATTAAAATGGGTGCTCGTTTTGGCAATATCAACTTGTTTCTTATTTAAGACATCAACTTGAGCACTTTCAATAATCTCAATGGATAATTCTCCCTTATGATTATAAACCCAAAAAGGTCCGCCACCAGGCTCGCCCTCATTTTTTACCATACCACAAACTCTTAGTGGTCTATTAAGTCTGCTAGAAAGGTATTCTAATTGAAATTCCCGAGCGTATTTTTTATAATCTTGAGGTAAGACAGCACTCAGTTTTTGAGTTAAGAAGCTTTCTATTTCGGCTTGTAAGGTTGCATCTACATGTTCCTTTTCAATAAGTTCTAGATATTTAAAACATTCTTCTTGCAGCGTTAGCAATAAACCTACCAGTGCCTTTTTATAAATACCAACCTCTTGTTCTAGTGATGAAACAGTAACATTATCCACGTTCTTGATAAAAATCACATCAGCATCGAGGTCGTTGAGGTTCATTAATAAAGCTCC
>JALZUY010000080.1 GCA_023301395.1 Nonlabens sp. | reverse complement strand
GTAAATAAGTATTTAGGATTGTCATTTCATAGGACGGATCAAGACCAGGATGTGACCATGCCTAATTTTACTGTTAGATATCCCGTTTATAAATATGAAGATGTCATCAACTACACGACATTTTATTTAACGCCCAATAAATATTGGGCTACTTTAAATACAATTGTGAGCAGTGGAGGATTGTTTGAAAATGAAGAAGAAACTGAGGTTAAAACAGTACTTCTTAAAGAGTTTGCTGCGGTAGACTTTATTATTAAAGTAGAAAAAGAAGCTTCTTTTTTTCCTTTAAAAAAACTAATTAACGATTTAACTAAAATTCCCCATGTCATCTCTGCATATCAACTGGATGAACATGTAATAAAACAACAAGATTATTTAATTTTTGAATAATGCCAAAGACTAAAAAGACTAAAATCGTAGCTACATTAGGACCAGCAACTTCTACTAAAGAAGTATTGTTAGGTATGATGAAAGCTGGTGTAAACGTATTCAGAATCAATTTCTCACATGCAGATCATGGCGATGTGAAAGAACGTGTTCAAATGATTCGTGACTTGAATGAAAAACATGGTTTTGCTACTGGGATATTAGGCGACCTTCAAGGGCCTAAATTACGTGTAGGTGTCATGAAAGAGGAAGTTGTAGTTCATCCTGGAGATATGATTACTATCTCTACTGGAGAACCTTTTAAAGGAACTGCAGAGCGTGTTTATATGAATTATGAACACTTTCCTAGAGATGTAAAAGCAGGAGAACTCATTCTACTTGATGACGGTAAGTTAATGTTTGAAGTAGTTACAACTGACGGTAAAAAAGACGTTCTTACTAAAGTAATTCAAGGTGGACCATTACGTTCTAAAAAAGGAGTAAACTTACCGCAAACTGATATTTCACTTCCTGCACTAACTGAAAAAGATATTGTAGATGCAAAATTTGCTTGTGAGTTACAAGTAGACTGGATGGCACTTTCTTTTGTACGCCATAGTAAGGACCTAATGGAATTGCAAGAATTAATTAAAAAACATTCAGAGCATAAAATTCCTATCATAGCAAAAATTGAAAAGCCTGAAGCTGTAACAAACATCGATAAAATTGTTGCTTATTGTGATGGTTTAATGGTGGCTCGTGGTGATTTAGGAGTAGAAGTTCCTGCACATGAAGTACCGTTGATTCAAAAGCAATTAGTACTTAAAGCAAAACAAGCTCGTATTCCAGTAATCATCGCTACTCAAATGATGGAAACTATGATCACTAGCCTTACGCCTACACGTGCTGAGGTTAATGATGTAGCAAACTCTGTTATGGATGGAGCAGATGCTGTAATGCTTTCTGGTGAAACATCAGTAGGGCAGTATCCTATTCAAGTGATTGAAAAAATGACTAGTATTTGTAAGTCAGTTGAGGATAGTGATCTTATTAATGTACCTCATAACGCACCACATATCAAGACAAAAAGATATATCACAAAATCGATTTGCTATCACGCTGCAAAAATGGCTGATGATATTAGCGCAAAAGCAATTACTACAATGACTAATAGTGGTTATACCGCTTTCCAAATTAGTGCCTGGAGACCAGATGCTCATATTTTAACCTTTACTAGTAACAAGCGTATTCTTACTCAATTGAGTTTATTATGGGGCGTTAAAGCCTTCTTGTATGATAAGTTTGTAAGTACTGATGAGACAATAGAAGATGTAAATAAATTTGCAAAAAGTAAAAAGTTTGTAAAAAAAGGAGACTACTTAATTAACCTAGCAGCTATGCCTGTAACAGATAAAGGAATGGTAAATACCTTGAGAGTATCTGAAGTAGAGTAGTTAAATAGAATAATACTCAGTCTCAAAAGCAATAAAATGAGATAATTCTGATTTCCCATTAAAAATAGGAAATCCGTTAATTTCACAACCATAAGGCTCACCGTTTTTACGGTAATTAACGAGTCTAGCAGTAAAAGGCAATTCTTCTTGGATTGCCTTTTTTATTACAGCTCTAGCGCTCAGGTCTGTTTTTTCTCCTTGTAAAATATTAGGTTGATGACCTATAAGTTCAAAACTTTCATAACCAGTCATTTTTATAATGTTCTCGGTACAACATTGGATATTTAAATCCTTATCAGTTACTACTGTACTGTAGTTTTTATAATGAGAAAAGCTATCTACAAAGTAAGTGAAGTGCCAGTCATTCTCCTCAGCAAGAATTTCTAGGTGTTCAAAAAAATCTTCATCTAGATTAGATAACAATCTACTTATCAAATTCCATGGCAACATGGGTAAAGATTTAATTTGACAATTAATAGTAGCGTATTGGGAGTTTTCTAAAATCATATTGAAACAAAAATAATTTAATTATTAAGTTTATTCCTACGGTGACACGTTAAACTTTTAGAACGAAAATTTAAGTTGAACTTCAACAAAATCTTTTTCTTCTATCTCAGTATTTAAGTTAGATAGAGTGATACCAAGCAATCGCACACTTTCACGGAAACCTTCTTGCTCCATTAATTCTACGGCAGTTTGAAGGATTAAATCTTTGTTTCTTATAAAATGTGGTAAGGTTTTACTACGTGTTTGTGTTTTAAAATCACTGTATTTAATTTTTAAGGTCACTGTTTTTCCGGCAACGTCATTTTTTAAAAGTCGTTTTTCTATTTCTTCAGCAATTTGAATGAGGCGTTCTTTCATAAATATCTCACTTGAGATGTTTTCAGAAAAAGTGCGTTCAGCACCTAGTGATTTTCTTATACGATCAGGTTTCACAGGATTTTTATGAATACCTCGCACAATGTTATAATAGTGAGCGCCACTTTTACCAAAATATTCTTTTAGGAACTCTAGGCTTTGATTCTTTAACTGTGCACCCGTAAAAATACCGTGCAGGTACATCTTCTCTGCAGTGACTTTCCCTATTCCGTGAAATTTTCTAATGTCTAACTCTTCTAAAAAGGTTAAAACCTCTTGTGGTAGGATCGTTTTCTGACCATTAGGTTTATTATAATCACTTGCAATTTTGGCAACAAATTTATTAATAGAAATTCCAGCACTAGCGGTTAATCCTGTTTTCTCATAAATACGCCTTCTTATGTCATAAGCAATGACGGTCGCGCTGGGATAATTAAGTTTATTCTCAGTCACATCTAGGTAAGCCTCATCGAGTGATAATGGTTCTACAAGATCTGTATAGTCTAAAAATATTTCTCTTATTTGATTAGATACCTCTCGGTATTTATCAAATCTGTGTTTCACAAAAATAATATCTGGGCACAATCTTTTGGCGGTAACACTAGGCATAGCACTGCGCACACCATACTTGCGCGCTTCATAACTTGCAGCTGCGACCACGCCACGATCATTGCCGCCACCTACTGCAATAGGTTTCCCTTTTAATTCTGGAAAATCACGTTGTTCTACGCTCGCATAAAATGCGTCCATATCTACGTGTATAATTTTACGATCTTCCAGTTCGTGCATAAAGCAAAATTACTACCTTTAAGTTCACAATTATGTTAATGAAATACTCAGCTGCTATTATTGGTGCCACAGGACTTACAGGAAGTAAGCTGGTAGGATTGCTTTTTGAAAATGAGCAGTATGATCGTGTAGTTACGCTTTCGCGGAAGCGCAATAAACTCAGTCATCGCAAACACGAATCTCATATAGCGGACTTATTTGATTCTGCTACTTATAAGGAATTTTTAAAAGTGGATCATTTATACATTTGTACAGGAACCACACGAGATAAAACACCCAATAAAGACGAGTATTATAGAGTTGAACACGATTTACCGTTGCAAGCTGCAGAGGTTGCTTTAAGTAATGGAGTCAAGAAAGTAATTGTGATTTCGGCTCTAGGAGCAGATCCCGGCAGTCGATTTATGTACAATAAAGGAAAAGGTGAGATGGAGCGTGATATAGAAAAGTTAGGTTTTGAAGAGGCTTATTTTGTCCAACCAGCTCTTATAGGTGGTGAGCGAGAAGAACAACGCAAATTTGAAAGTGCTTGGAAGAAATTCCAAAAACTCATTGATCCTTTACTCATAAGTTTCCTTAAAAAGTATCGAACTATAGAACCAGAAATCATTGCGCAATCAATGATTTATGTGGCGCTAAACGGTCATAAGAAATCAAGAATTGAAAGTGATGAGTTGATTGAAATTGCTAGTTTATAAACGAAGAGTTAGTTTTCAATTATCTATTCCGCATTTCGAGAGCCTCAATGCTCGTTATGAATAAAATGCGAGGACTGAGGTTCTCTAAGTCCGGTTTGTTTGTAAAACAACAGATTGCTTCTTTGCTTATGCTCATCGCATAGACGTATTTAAAAATAGATTAGTTTTGAAACTGACTTTCCGCACTTGATGCGGAACTGACACTACAGCCCAAATGTTATTAAAAGTAATTCCTCCATGCTAGAAATAGAACGTAAATACCTTGTAAAAAACACCGACTTTTTAAAAGACCTAAAAGGAAAACGCATCACGCAAGGATATCTATCTACAGATCCAGCACGCACGGTTAGAGTGCGCATAAAAGGTGCTCAAGGATTTGTTACTATAAAAGGATTATCTACAGACAGCGGTCTTACTAGATATGAATGGGAAAAAGAAATCACCATTGTAGAGGCTGAGGAATTACTGGAACTTGCATTACCTAGTGTGATCGATAAAACGAGATATGAAATCCCTGTAGAAAATCACACTTGGGAAATAGACGTATTTCACGGCACAAATAATAACCTAGTAGTTGCCGAAATCGAACTAGAAACCGAAGAACAATTTTTCACTTTACCCAACTGGATCGATCAAGAAGTTACTGGCGATAAGCGTTATTACAATTCTTATTTAAGTGATAAACCTTTTAGTGAGTGGTAATTAAAACTTGATTCCAAATCCTACACGCAATACATTACGTTTCCCACCTTCAAAGCCCAGTTGAAAATCATTTATTTGCCTAGATAATCCAATTCCATATCGAGCTTCAATAAAAAAATCTTTAGGTAAGTCATATTGAAAGCCAAAGTCTAATCCTGCGCCAAAATTACGATCAATTTCTTCATTTTCATTGGTTACTATTTGAGCTTTAGGACCTACAAAAGCCCATAAATTATCACCTATTTTACGCTTAAATAAAATAGGAATCTCTAAGAATAAATTCTCGTCTGTAAATGAATAGGTTAGTTCATTTTGAAGATTCCAGTTATCACTTATTCTGGTATCAATGAATAATCCACCATAAAGCTCCGTTCCTACAAAGCCGCTTAAGCCACCAGTATTTGAATCTATAGCCGTGATATCAGAGAAATTAACACCCATTTTGTAACCAAATCTACTACTGCCTATATTCTTATTACGTTCCTTTTTTTCTTTAACTACTTTCTCTTTCTTTTCTTTTTTATCGGAATTTCCATTTCCAAAAGGAAAAATAGCAACAGAAACTCCAGCTTGATGTCCATCAAATTCGTATTTACCAGTTTGTGATTCTCCATTAAAGTCATTTGTATAGGTGAACTCTCCATAATATTGTGGTGTAAATGAATGACTATAAAAAACTTGAGCTCTTAAGGGAAGCGCTCCTAATTTAAAATTATAATTTAGTCCAAGTAATAAGGATGGTCTAAAGATTCTATTACGTTCTGTATATTCATAACGTATAATATTACCATTCATTCCAATTCCAGAAAATCCTAATCCTACATCATTGAAAGATCTAAAATTGATTTGAGGCGCTATTGCTATGCCAAGGTTATTTTTATCATTCCCTAATAGGTTGTATTCAAATGGAGCTGATAATATAATATTTAATTCAGATCCAGATGAAGTTCTAGAATTAAAGAACCTATTAAATCCACTCTCTGGAGTTATGATAGTTTCATCTAGCAATCTAATCCAGTCGATTTCGGCACTAGGTGATAAGGTCCATTTCTCATTTAGTGAGAAGTCATAACCTAATCCTAATCTGAAAGTTGCTTTAGTTGGTACATAAGTATCGTAACCTGTCACATTTAAATCTGAGGAGTAACTGAAATTATCAGCATAACCTACTTTAATATGGAGATTTTGATACCAATTAGTAGTCGATTCTTGAGCGGATAATAAAACACAATTTGATAAAAGAAAAAGTGAAACTAAGAAATTAAATTTTGGCATAATGAATACTCAGATTAAATTTATGAGGCATAAACTTAGAGTTTAATGGTTGAGCCAACAATCATAATTTCATAAACGCTTGTACTCTTTTCATAAGCGTTTAGAGTTTTTAATTATTAAGACTTTACTTAAACACTAATCGCAACGTCACATCATTTCCGTTCTCATCTACCGCAATGATTTTATGCTTGCCAGGATCAGCGCTCAACGCAATTTCGTGGAATTCTTTAGTACTTGTAATATAGTCTTCATCTAGATACCAGTAAACCGTAGTGTTAGTGATCTTGTGAGCCAGTTCAAAAACGGTTTCATTGGTTTTTCCTTCTATGTTTTTAGTAAGTGTGATGACTGTTCCAGTATTAGGTCTTATGAAAGTCATTACCGTTTCTTGCGGTTGCTCACAGTCTGCACGGTAGGATGGAAGCGGTTCAAAATCTGGATGTGACCTTCTATAATACCACGCCATTACTGGTGGTAAGGTAAAATAAGATTTAGATACCATCTGAGAAACAGGTTCACAGTCTGCAATGACTTGATAGGTTTGTGATGGATCTAGTTGTATTAATTTATGATATGGGCAAGAATCATATCGCTCGCCCACAGCAGGAATCCATTGTTTCTCAGTCTCACAATCTGGACTTGCGAGATAGCCAGATTTTTTACAAATATCGATTTCTACCATATCATCATATGGTGGCGCAAACCAGTCTTGCTGTGGTAATCTGTTGAATAAATCAAATAGCACTGGTGCGGCACTATTGATTCCCGTCATTTCGGCGCGACCTTCACCATCGGCATTTCCTGTCCATACACCTATCACGTATCGTGACGTGACACCTATGGCCCAGGCATCTCTGTTACCGTAGCTCGTTCCTGTTTTCCATGCCATGTTGTGGTTAGGATTAAAAAAATGCCAGATTTCTTCCCCTTCAGGTCTGTTAACTTTTTTCATTGCTTCAAAGGTGTGGTATATACTTCCAGCACCATAGATGTTAGGATCTGTAGAGTAGTTGGGTTCTGCTTTCGCGAAAGCGTCTCTATCATTAACCACATAATGCAGTCCATTCATCACGTTTTGATCATATTCACTGCTCGTTTTTGTGTAGTCTTTTAAAATAGTCGCCATAGAAAGATAAGCGTTGCTCATGTCCCATAAGCTGCTTTCGCCACCACCTATAATAAGGCTAAGTCCATAAGTTCCCGCACCACGATTGATGTGTGATTGCTCTAAATTCTGTAATTTATCATAGAATCGAGTCACACCATAATCTCGCAACATACGTACCGCAGGAATATTTAGAGAACGTGATAAGGCCTGCGATGCAGGAACAGCACCACTGTAACTCTTGTCAAAATTTTGTGTGTTATAACCATTAATCACCGTAGGAATATCTTTTATTAAACTATGTGGTAGCAGCTCACCATTATCGAGCATTGCGGCATAGAGAAAAGGCTTGAGTACACTGCCAGTACTGCGTGGTGCGGTAATGATGTCCACATCTTTCTGGTGTTCACGAGTGGTAGGAGCATTTCCTACATATGCAGATACCGATTGGTTTTCTATATCTAGTACCAGCATCGCGAGGTTGTTAATGCCGTTTTGTTTCAAGATATTATGATGATTTTGCACGATACGGTTGACCGTTTCTTGCATCTCATAATTTATAGAAGTCCTTATCTTTTTAGTGCCGTGTTCTTTATTTGCCCTATTGAGTAAATGAGGCGCCAGTTGTGGCACTCTAAAATCGCGTGTAGGAACAGACTCTGATATCGCGAGTTCATAATCCATGGCATCAATAACCTTTTCTTCCCTTAATTTAAGAAGTAATGCATCTCGTTTTTCTCTAAGTTGGTTTTCTCGTTTACCAGGATAAATAAGTCCTGGTGCATTAGGTAGTACAGCAAGTGTAGCACTTTCGGCCCAACTGAGTTCGTGTGGCTTTCTTCCAAAATAGCGCCAAGAAGCCATATCAAGCCCTATCACATTACCACCATAAGGCGCATGTGACGCATAGAGCTCCATAATTTCTTCTTTGGAAAGTCGTATTTCCAATCGTGTTGCCCATATCAATTCTATAAGTTTCTCGTAGTATTTGCGATCTTTCTTTCTCGATAGCCTTATGACTTGTTGAGTAATCGTGCTTCCACCGCGTACTACTTTACCAGCGCTTATATTTTCTTTTAAAGCCTTGCCTATAGAAACTGGATTAAAACCTGGATGGGAATAAAAGTGCGCATCCTCATATTCCAGTAAGCACTTTTTATATTTATAGGGAACACTATCTACCGCGGGAAACCGCCACTGATCGTCGCGGGCAATATGTGCATCGAGTAAACGACCATCGCTACTTTCTATAACCGTAGAATAAGGAACGCTAAACAATTTGTCAGGTAAACACAGCGCATACCATACTAATAAAATAGCTGTGATGCTTAGTTTGATTTTATGTTTGAAGAGAAATTTTTTCACTGTTGAAAGCTAAGAAATAAATGGGTGTAATGAAGTACAGAGACTGTTGAAAATCTAGTGAATGAGATTTGAATTTAAAAACCAAACCTCACAGTTTTTGACTTTAATATCAATATACTTTTCAAACATCGTGGAGTTCTCAAAAACTATAAAATTAATAAAAACGAAACCTGTGAGGTTGGCTTCATAAGTTTTATAATTTTATTTTTTACGACAGATTTTCTAGTGACTTTTCAAATTGTCATTACGAGAGGCCGCAGCGACGAAGTAATTTGCTGGTGATAGAAAAGGCTTATGGTTTTATTAAGTTATCTGTGGAGTTTCCGTTCCTATAATGTTGTAGAAACTAAAAGTCGTTTTTCTTTTTTAACTAAATCTAGAAACCTTAGCCTTTAGGGTTGAGAATAAAGTTTTCGTTATTAGTACCTCAAACATTTTTGGTGGCTCTTTAGGTTTTACCTCAATCGTCGTTCACCTGTTTCCTCTTTTCGAAGGGAAATGCTTTTTAGATTGTGGTTTAAAAAATACTTTTGGGATTTGAATTAAGAAAACTAAACCTCATAGGTTTTGATTTTAATATCATTACACTTTTTAAAAACAGAGAGGTTCTTAAAAGTATAAATTTAATTATCCCGAAATCTGTGAGATTGGTCTAATAAAATTTATTAGAAGAAATACTTTTTGATTATGGCTTAAAAAATAGACTCAATCCTTTTACCTACCATAATTCGGTTTTCTTCAAATTGTGGTGGATCTAGGTTGAATTCTGTTGCTTTTTTAAGGTAGTATGATTTCCTAAAATCGTGAGATTCACTTATGGCGTGAACTACTGGTGTATTAATATCGCCTGATATAATACGTTGTACTATTTGAATAACATGTTCCCTAGTGACTAGATTTACTGGAGCATTTGGGTTTTTAACGCCTGCGCGACCAGTGAGCATTTTAATAGGGTTTCTAGTTCCACCTATTAAACCGCAAGGTCTTAAAATGACGGTATTTGTAAAGATGTCTCGAACGAGCAACTCTGTTTCATAAATCTTTTTACCATTATTACTGCTGCTATTAGGAATGCTGTTTTCATTATAAACAGGAATGTCTTGTGCATCTTCAAAAACAGAGGTGCTAGAAACGAAAACTACTTTTTCTACATTTGCCGTATTCACAAAGGTCATTATCAATTTCATACGTTGCGCAAAATTACTATCGGGATTCTTACGTAATCCTGGCGGAATGTTAATGAATAAAACATCAATATTATTGAGGAAATCTGCAATGTCACCGTAGAGCTTGTCTTCTTTTAAATCAAGTAAATAACCGTCTATTCCAGCTTCTTTTAATTGGGCTAGTTTATCGTTGTGACGTACTGTACCTTTTACAGTAAAGCCGTCTTGAATAAGCTTTTTTCCTAACTCAAGTCCTAGCCATCCACAGCCTAAGATACCGATTGTTTTCTTATTCATTTGAGAGAATTGAGTCCATTACTATAGTCTGTTTAGAGAGTTTTACATGGCGTTTTCTCAATACCGCATCGTTCAGTACAAATGGCATACTCATTTGATTCAACGGTCTAGCTTTTACGTCAAGTGTTTTATTTTTTAATAAGTCAAATGACGCTGCATAGAACTGGAATTCTGGTTCCATGTCTGCATTAAAAGTAAGTTCTAACTCTAAGGGCTCGTTATTAGTTACATAGTAACTCAACATGCGATTTCCCCATCTATTGGGCAATGCTTTTTTAGAAACACGTGCTTTATAAACCTCTTTACCATTGACTTTTCCGTCCTCAAAAACGTAACTTGTATCACAGAATACTTCCAATCTCTGGATGGAAGACTCGCTATAAATTTTCATTTTTACGGTCCTTAAATCAGCATGTAAACTGTCTATTAAAGTTTCCACTTTTACTGGTGCTAACTCTTTATAAGGCGCGGCAATAGCGTAGCTAAAACCAGTTCCATATTTAGAATCGATTGTGTTTTTGTTGAGCTCGCTCGCTGCGGTTGGTGATTCTCCCAGTTTTGCTCGTGTCCAGTCTGTGAGAACTTTGTCATAGGTGGCCCATTGTGCGGTTTGATTGTCTTGATTCTGGATATAAACTAAGCTGGTGGATTGTGGTTGTGATGGTGTGAATTTTGCTTTCGCGAAAGTGTTACCCAAACAAACTACCGTAGCAATTAATGCTCCAAAAGCTAGTATATCTTTCCTGCGATAATGCCCTAAAATGGGAATGAGTAAACCAAATAATAAGGTCGTTAATACAGCAGCCACAAAGAGGATACTCATCCCTAGCGCTACCGGAAATGCTTTTATAAAAGGAACAAAAACAAAGAGCGCTGGAATGGCCAAAAGAATTAAAAGTATATAACTAGGTCTACGTTTTTGAATATTGAGCCACACCATAATAAGTCCTGCAAATAGCGGTACTAAAAAGAATCCAGCACCAGGTAAAAACACATCTGGGATAATTCCACCATCGCCTACAGGAAAAGCAATTAATAGGCAAATGAGCCATAGAATAAATAGAGGAGCGATACTTAAACTGGCTACGTTTTCTTTTCTATAATATTTATGATACAAGAAGAAACATAAAGTTAATGCCGTCATTGCAGCTGTTGCAATGAGCCAATATCCATTGTAAGGAAATCCATGCTGTTGATCGATATAAAAATCTCCATTTTCTAACCCTATCCATCCATAGTTACTCAGTAAATAACCGATTATTAAACTTCCTAAAAACGGTATGAATCCAGTCATTATTTGACCAAAACTCATGCGTTGTTTTTTAATCCCATAAAATACTAGTAATAGTAATATGATACCGCTTCCTATAATTAGAACAGGTAACCAGCTAAATGGAAAACTTACCATTTGAAGTATAGGTAACGGGAAATAAATGTCGTCATCTCCTTTTTCTACTTTAAGTTCATTTGTTAAATCAATATTTGAGAAATGATTCATTAGCGGCATGAGATAGGAACCTTGATGTGCGAGTGTGTTTCTATCTAATCGTTCATAGCTGTCAAGCTCTGTATGATAGTCGTAATGATCACCTATGAAAGCAAAGTTGAGTCCGTTGATGTCACCTTCTTTTCTAAAAACGGTAAGATCAGTATCGTTAGGAATCATTTGATAAATGCTGTAAGCAAGTGAGTTTGCTACAGGGAATTCTACACCAGCATTTGAAAATTCTTCAATAATCTTGCGGTTACCACCATTAGTTTCTATGAGCATATAACTAGGTCCACCACTACCACGAGCTTCAAAGTTAAGAACCATAGCAACATCTTTTGCCCATGGATGTTCGTTTACAAAAAGCTCTGCTCCATTAAGTCCTAATTCTTCAGCATCAGTAATACAAATGATGATATCATTTAAAGGTTGTTTATTTTGAGCTAGAAAAGTACGTACTCCTTCTAGAATAGTAGCAACACCACTAGCGGCGTCACTAGCTCCTTTACTGGAATGTGGATCGCTGTCGTAATGACTTAATAAAAGAAGCGCTTTATTATTTGCTTGCGATCCTTTCATGCGCGCTAGAATATTCTCAGGATGAGCTAGGTTTCCCCATGGATCCATAGTATATCCTTTTTGAGTAGCGACTTGCAATCCCATTTCTTCGAGCTGGGAAACCACATAATCTCTTACATCATCATGGGCTGCGCTACCTACATGGTGTGGTTTTACAGACATTGCTTTTACGTGCTGTAATGCTCTTGCGGTAGACCATTGTGTTGCTGGTAAATTATCTTCTACACTGGAAGATGGAGTCTGACTATGAAATACATACCATATTAAAGCAATAATCACCAGAAATGATGCTGCCGATGTCAAATGGGATTTAGGTCTATAGGTTTTCATTGTTTTGGTATTGGATTTTCAGTTGTTCTTGAGGTAACTGAATTGTAAAGATGTTTGAAATTGCTTATTTATCTGACTGCCTACTCTTTAACTATAATATTACCTACTAAATTTTAGGTTTCTCTCTTTACGATCAAATAATAATCGTCATCCATGGGCAAGTATCCTTGGTCATAGACAAAGTAATAAACGGTTCCTTTTTTAGTGGTATAAACACTGGTAAATAAGGTGAAGTCAAAACCGTTTGCTAGTAGTTTATTGCGCGTTGTTTTGGTTTTATCTTTAGGATTGAGTTCATGAAGAACGCGCCAGTTCTTGCGCAATCTATTATTGATATTGCGCATTAAGGCATTACTATCTCTATTGAGTTTGTTATTTGCTACATTACGGCAATAGTCACTACAAAAACGCTTGTCTGCACGACCGCGAATTTCTTCACTACATTCTGGACATTTCCTTTTGGTGGACATAAAATGGATTTTTATAAAGATACTAAATGTTTGTAAATGGATAGTAAATTGTCTTAAAACTTCGTGAGTTGAACATATAATCAATATCCTTTATATAATTTATATAATTTAGGTAATCATCTTATTGTTGTTACGACTATAAAACTTCTATTTTTGCACAAAGCTGTACTATGAAAAAAGGAGTCTTAATGGTAAATCTGGGTTCTCCAGAAAGTCCTAGTCCTAAAGATGTTAAAACCTATCTAGATGAATTCTTAATGGATGAGCGAGTTATAGACTTGCCATATATTTTAAGAGCTATTCTAGTAAAAGGAATCGTATTGAATACTAGGCCTAAGAAAAGTGCCGAAGCTTATGGGAAAATATGGTGGGAAGAAGGAAGTCCATTAATCGTGCTTTCTGAAAGGCTTCAAGAAAAAATAGATCAATTTACCAGTGTGCCTATCGCCCTTGCGATGCGTTATGGGACGATGACTATTGAAAAAGGACTTAAAGAATTACATGATAAAGGAGTAGATGAGGTATTGATAATACCGCTATATCCGCAATTTGCTATGGCAACCACAGAGACTATTCTCGTGCGTGCTGAGGAATTACGTAAGGAACAATTCCCGCATATGTCGTTTACGACTATGCCGCCATTCTATAATCATCCGGATTATATTAGAGTACTTTCAGAATCTATAAAAGAATCTCTAGAAGGAAAAGATTATGAACATTTATTATTCTCATATCATGGAGTTCCTAAAAGACATATTAGAAAAAGTGACGTAACAAAAAGCCATTGTAAAATGGATGGAAAGTGTTGTGAAACTCCATCACCAGCACATGAGTTTTGCTACAGTCACCAGTGTAAAGAAGTAACCCGATTAGTAGGTGAATATTTAGAATTAGAAGAAGGAACGTTTTCTACTAGCTTTCAGTCACGTCTAGGATTTGATCCATGGTTAACACCATATACAGATCGTACTATTGAAAAAATGGGATTAGGTGGTACAAAGAAAATGGCGATTGCAACTCCAGCATTTGTAAGTGATTGTTTAGAAACACTGGAAGAAATAGCTATGGAAGGTGAAGAGATCTTTCACGAAGTAGGCGGTAAAGATTTTCACGTCATTCCATGCCTTAATGATCGAGCAGATTGGGTTAAAGTACTGTCTCGCTGGGTAGATGAATGGGCAATGAATGAAGTCAATGCTTAGTTTTTAAAATACAAAAAAAGGCCTTCATAATTGGAGGTCTTTTTTAT
>JALZUY010000079.1 GCA_023301395.1 Nonlabens sp. | reverse complement strand
GACATCTTATTAAATTGATGTAATAATTCATTAATCTCTTGAGCATGCAAGCTCATAGAAATAATTAAAAACGACATGAATAATATTAGTTTTTTCATTGATTAAATCTCTTGAACTTTCCCTTGCAATAGTCGTTCCTCATCTGGTAGGATTTCCATATTATCCCATATTCCGGTTTCTAGGGTTAGAGTATATTCATTAGGTAAGTCATTCTTTTTCATATATTTTACAGCCTCCAAGTGATCATAAACTAAGGGAACGTGCGTTGCCTCAAAACCATTTTCATCATCTAGAATCATTGCCCAAGTGTGTGTTGCGCCATCATTTGCTGGCATCCCTATCACGCCTGGATTGAGCCATAGTAATTCCTCATATTCATCTTCAAATGGTAAACCGCAGTGTCCGGCTATAATAGTATCTGTACCTAAACTTTGGTAACTCTCTATTTTCTCAGCCCAATCGCTGGACTTAAAAATAAATTGGGACACATAGTCTGCGCTACCATGAACGACTCCTATATTTCTACCAGTATATTCAAACGTGATATGATCTGGTAAGGTCTTGAAATAGTCTTTTGAGTTGGTGTGTAAGTTCGCTTTTGCGAAAGCGTACCAAACCTCACTAAATCCATCACAACGAGATCCTGCTGTAAAATCACATCCACAATCTTCTTGATCATCGCGCAACTGAATTTCTACGTTACCTAAAATGCTGTACGGATTCCATTTTTGAAAAGTATCTAAGGTCTTTTGCGGCTGTCCACAATAACCTATAATATCACCTGTGCAAATACAATTCTCTGGTTCTATATGATGTAAACGAGCCAATTCCATGACTGCTTCCAGTGCTTGAAAATTGCTATAAACACCACCAAAAAGGAGCATTTTACCACGTTTATGACCTAAGTCTTTTACTTTTTGAACCATGTGGGAATTAGAAAGAGTATAAAACTAGTGATAATACCATAGAAATTAATCCATAATAATAAGGAATATTTACCGCTAGTATGAATGAGTACTTCTGGGAAAAGCTCAAAGATTAATAAAACACCAAAAACCAATCCTGCAATTACAGACAAGAAATAACTGATTTTAGGAGCCTCCATTTTCCATAATAAAAAAACTGGTGTGAGTCCTATAACCATCGTTCCACTTATGGTTGTAGCGCTTAAAATTTCGGCATTTAGAAAAACAGGAATAGTTCCTAAAACAGCCACAATTACCATCATTATTCTGCCAAAACTGACTGTTTTACCTAATTTTAAATCAATAGTGAGCATTTTAGAAAAACTAGAGAATGTACTATCTAGCGTACTGGCTGCACTGGTAATCATTATAAAATTAATGATCAATAATAACACTACTCCTAGTTTCTTTGCAACTTCAACTGCTGCTTGTCCTTCTAATCCAACTTGTTGCGCGTACACACCTACCATGCTAAAAAGAACAATACAAATCGCTCCTAAAACTGCTGCCCATAAAAAGCTTTTTCTAGTAATTATAGGCGAGCTTATGAATCCACGATCTGTTAATACTGGATCGTGAAATGGATAACTAAAACTTTGTAAAATAGCAGCAAAAAATAAATTCAATCCTAATTCCATAGACCAAGTTCCGCTATCCCTTACATCATAAATGTCAAAAGTTTTAGGGTCGAACAAAACATATAAAATTACACATAACAAAATAGCAAAAAGAACCATTTGAATCACGTCTGTAAATATCGAGCTACTCAATCCACCTTTTAAAGTATAAGCTAGCGTGAGCAGTGTAAAGACTAATATGGAAGCATAGTAAGCCGTAGTTCCCATTTCTCCAAAGTAAGTTCCTATCACCATTGTGTTAGACCACACTTCATTAAACAATCTAAAGCTTATAAGTAAGGAGAATACATTTACAGCTCCTTTCCCAAACTTAGAACTTAAGAAATGATGGATACTTTCAAAGCCACCTTGAACTCGCAATTGATAGATAATAATCCCTGCAACCGCAAATGATAAATAATAACCTGCATAAGCAACACCACCTACAAGACCAAAAGCTAATCCTAGATTTGCCGCATTTGTAATACTTTTTGCAAAAATCCATGAGATAATTAAACTTCCTGTAAGCATTACCATACTAGGTTTCTTGCCACGATGCTGCGCTTTAAAAAACGTCTCTACATCTTTAGCATAAGGCGCTAGTATGAAAAAAATCACGCTGCTCGCTATAATGAGTAACCACTGTAAGGTTGATGTTTCGGTTAGGAATTCTAACATTCAATTATTTTAATTCTTATCATTCCGCATTTGCTGCGGAGTCTGTTTATTTGACTGGAATTTTGTTTTAGCAAAACACCTTTTGCCTATCGGCATTTCCCTCAAGGGAAACAGTTCTAACGGTCACTTCGAAAAGTAAGCTATACTCAAATACCTGTGAGGTTGCCCGATTACTTTTAAGCTTAAAAAGCTTTTTTAAAGGGCAAAACCTCACAGGTTTGTCTATCGTTAACTTTCAACAGTTTTTAATTTCTTCTTCCGTTAATCTTTAATCGGTATTCATTATTCAATTTCGAGCTTGAGTAGAAAAATCAAAAATCGTTAATCTCTACTCATTCCACCAAACTGGAACATTGATATCATTATTATTAGTCGCACCAGCAGCAACATTATAATTATCAGCATTAAGCGCAGCTTCTTCAGCTGGATAAGGCATTCTTACTGGAATTAAATCATTGTTGAAACTAGCAGAAATTGTTTTTAATACTGGGAATCCTGTTCTTCTATACTCAATCCATCCTTCATAACCATTGATTACACTAGCGATCCATTTTTGAGTAATAATTTGCTCGATAGGATCATTTCCGTTTGCTGCATATGCTGCTGTTGTCGTCAAGTAGGCTGCAGGTAATTCTGTATTCCAGTATGAGTGCGCTTGTGTAACTCCAGTTTCATATAAAGTTTGTGCTGGTGCTGTTATTAAGCCTTTCTCAGCAGCTTCGGCCAGTAAGAAGTTGGTTTCCCAAGCAGTCATATAGTTTGCATCTAGCGTTCCTGTATTTTCTCTAAAAATGGTTCCGGCTAGTGAATAATCGGCAAGACTTACAGATGTTGATGAAGGATCAATACCGTTTAATAAACCTTCATAATCATCTCCATTACTGTTATTTGCTCTAGCTCTAAAAAGGACATCTATACGAGCATCACTTAATCCTTCAAGAATCTCTTCCATTGTTTCACTCATTACAAAGTTGTTAAAATCTCCAGCTCTCAATCTCGCCATACGGAAGTTATTAGGTTCACTATCACTAAAATTAAATACCGCATTTTGTGTATTATCAGTAATATAATTGCCATCATCAAATAATGTTTGTAAACGTGCATTTACGTTTTCTTTATCTGATATTCTTACTAATGCTTTAATCTTTAAA
>JALZUY010000078.1 GCA_023301395.1 Nonlabens sp. | reverse complement strand
TCCCTAAAGAATATGATAGATCTGATCTCATCTACTTCATTGATGATCTCATTGAACAGCAAAATATAACAGCGCTAGATACAAATACTCTAGTAGCATAACGATAATCTTTTCGCGAAGGAGAGACACAAATGGCGAGTGTCTTTAAATAATCGCTTTAATAATAATACTTAAATATTTTAATTATGAAAAATTTAAAAAATCTAGGAGAAATCCTTAACAAAGAAGAACAACAGTCTATCAATGGTGGTGGTTTTCTTCAAGCATACTGCTCTGGACCGACTGGACAATTTTGTGCTCCGGGACATATTTGTTGTGGAAAAAGGTTGTGTTCTCCAGTAAGTAGTTTTGCAGAATGTCCATAAATATTGAATTTATTCAATTAAATCTAAAACGAGGAATAATTAATTCCTCGTTTTAATTTAATTATCTATTTAGACCCTTTTGATTACTTCATAAACCTTAAATGAAAAAATTCCCATCATATAAACAAACTGAATCCAAAGACTGTGGACCTACTTGTATTAAAATTATTTCCAAACATTATGGAAAAACTATTAATACACAGCAGCTACGCACACTTAGTGAAACTACAAGAGAAGGCAGCAGTTTAATGGGATTGAGTGAAGCGGTAGAAAGTATGGGTTTCCGTTCATTAGGTGTTAAATTATCTTTTAAAAAGCTATGTGACGCACCATTGCCGTGTATACTACACTGGAATAAAAATCACTACGTAGTTCTATATAAAATTAAAAGAGATACCATTTACATCTCAGATCCTGCACATGGATTAATCACCTATCAAAAAAAAGAATTTCTCAAACACTGGATAGGAAGTAACGCCACAGATATTACAGAAGAAGGAATAGCACTCATGGTAGAGCCTACACCATTGTTCTATGACTCAGCGTTTGAAGAAGAAGAGAAGTTTGGTTTTAATTTTATATTTAAATACCTCTTAAAATACAAATCTTTTGTAATTCAGCTCATTATTGGATTACTTGCAGGTAGTTTATTACAACTCATTCTACCTTTTCTTACTCAAAGTATCGTAGATGTAGGGATCAATAATAAAGACTTAAACTTCATTTATCTCATTCTACTAGCTCAGTTGTTTCTCTTTGTAGGTAAAGCAGCTCTGGAGATAATAAGAAGTTGGATTCTATTGCATCTCAGTACACGTATTAATATCTCATTAATTTCAGATTTCTTCATCAAACTCATGAAATTGCCCATCTCATTTTTTGATGTGCGCATGACAGGAGATTTATTACAACGTATTAATGACCATAGTCGTATAGAACGTATTTTAACGACATCATCACTTACTGTTTTGTTTTCCATGTTTAATCTGGTGATATTTAGTTTTGTGCTAGCCTATTATAGTTTACAAATTTTTGGAGTATTTGTTTTAGGTAGTGTTCTATATATTCTATGGGTATTATTCTTTTTCAAAAAACGCAAAGAACTTGACTACAAACGTTTTTCTCAAGTAAGTGAAGAGCAAAGTAAAGTCATAGAGCTCATCAATGGAATGCAAGAAATAAAACTTCATAATGCCGAAAGACGCATGCGATGGAACTGGGAATATGTTCAAGCGCGTCTTTTTAAAATAGCATCAAAGAGCCTAGCCTTAGAACAAACGCAAAGTGTAGGTTCTAACTTTATAAATGAGATGAAGAACATGCTCATCACAGTACTATCTGCTACACTAGTAATAGATGGAGATATAACACTTGGGATGATGCTAGCGATAAGTTACATTATAGGGCAACTTAATTCACCGATCACACAACTTATAAGTTTTATGCGCGATGTACAAGACGCAAAGATATCCATAGAACGTTTAGGCGAGATTCACAATAAAGAAGATGAAGAGAAACCTGGAGATCAAAAAATTACAACTCTACCTAATCAGGCAAACATACATCTTAAAAATATATCCTTTAGATATACTGGTGGAATAGAACCTGTTTTAAAAAGCGTTTCACTTACGGTTCCAGCAAATAAGACTACGGCTATAGTAGGAGTTTCTGGAAGTGGTAAAACCACTTTAATGAAGCTTTTATTACGTTTCTATGACGTAGACTCTGGCGAGATACTCGTCGATAAATTCAATCTTAATAATGTATCTCAAAAAGTATGGAGAGACCACTGTGGAGTAGTAATGCAAGAAGGCTATATTTTTAATGATACAATAGCTAGTAACATCGCAGTAGGAGCAGATTTTATTGATAAAGATAAATTAGCACATGCCATAGAGGTTGCAAATATTAGTGATTATATAGATAACCTTCCATTGGGATATAATACGAAAATAGGTAATGAAGGAACAGGATTAAGTACTGGTCAGAAACAGCGCTTGCTTATAGCAAGAGCAGTATATAAAGATCCTAAATTCTTATTCTTTGATGAAGCAACATCAGCTCTGGATGCAAATAATGAAAAGACGATCATGGGAAATTTAAATAATTTTTTCACAGATAAAACAGTAGTTGTTATTGCGCATAGATTAAGTACGGTACAAAACGCACATCAAATCGTAGTTCTAGATCAAGGGAATATTGTAGAAGTAGGTAATCATGAAGAGCTTATAAACCAAAAAGGTAATTATTACCATTTAGTGAAAAATCAACTCAACCTAGGTAAGTAAAAATTCAAAAAAATGCCTGTAGAAGAAAACCATATAGAATTACGTAGTGAAGTAGTTCAAGAAATACTTGAAGCAGTTCCACACTGGATGATACGGTGGGGAAACCTATTGTTTCTAGGTCTTATAATAATGCTTCTTTTCATATCATGGTTTGTAAAATATCCAGATATTATAAATTCTAAGGCACTAGTAACGACTGTAATTCCTCCACAAAAAGAATATGCTCAAACTACTGGTAAACTAGACACCTTACTAGTGAAGGATAATCAACTAGTCTTTGAAGACCAGCCGCTGGCTATAATTGAAAACACTGCAAATTTTAGTGATGTCTTTGCTTTACAAGCGATAATTGACACTATTAAAGTGAATAATAAAACTTTTAGTTTTCCTTTTGATGAATTCCCCATTCTTTTTTTAGGAGATATAGAAACAAGCTATGCGCTGTTTGAGAATAATTATATTCAATATACATTGAATAAAAAATTACAGCCCTTTTCAAATGAGACTACAGCTACTCAGTTTTCCCTAAACGAACAGCATAGACGCTTGCAGAGTTTGAAAAATCAAAAATCAATTAACTTATCAGAACTTAAAATAAAAGAAATTGATCTCAAACGTAACAAAGGACTCTTTGAAAAAGGAATTATTTCTGCTTATGATTTTGAGAATAAACAATTAGACTATTTACAAGCAGAACGTAATTATAAAAATTTTGAATCCTCCATTTCTCAAGTACGAGAATCTATAAGTAATGCCCATAAATCCTCAAGAGGTACAGACATCAATAAGACCAAAGAAGAAATGGTACTGCTTAAAAATGTAATCCAATCCTTTAATCAACTTAAAAAAAGCATCAAGGACTGGGAAACTGCTTACGTACTTAAATCTGAGGTTAATGGAAAAGTATCTTTCCTTAATTTTTGGAGTTCAAACCAAACTGTAAAACAAGGAGACCTAGTGTTTACTATTATTCCTAGTGCAAACTCTTCATTTATTGCAAAATTAAAAACACCAGCTCAAAACTCAGGTAAATTAAAAATAGGTCAAACAGTAAACATTAAAGTCGAGAATTATCCCGACACAGAATTTGGAACCTTAAAGGGGAATATCGATAAGATATCATTGTTTCCAGATGAAGACGGTTTATACCTAGTAGACGTTTCTTTACCCAGCAATCTAATTACTTCATATAATAAGGCCATAACATTTAAACAAGAGATGCGTGGCAGTGCAGCCATAATAACTGAGGATTTACGTCTTATAGAAAGGTTTTTCTACCAGCTCAAAAATGTATTTAAAAATTAACACAATAATTAAGAATTCA
>JALZUY010000077.1 GCA_023301395.1 Nonlabens sp. | reverse complement strand
TAATGACAACTCTTTTAGTAAGTTTTCTAATAAGTACTTTAGTTCCCGGAGGTGTTTTTTCTCCTGAAACTACAAGTATTCAATTTCTACTTATTTTCTTTTTTATGTTCAAATCGGTAGCAAGTATGGTATTGTATTATTCATTTGCAAAAGGTAAAAATTTTAACAAATCTATTTGGAATTCAAAATATTTTAATGCTTGATGATTCCCTAATTTATCAAGAGAGAAACGCTTCTAGTTTATAGGAGCGTTTTTTTATTATCTTGCATTTTTAAAATAATTTATGAAAACTAGGAATCCACTTTTAGGAGGAATTATTGCAGCTGTTATGATAGGTTTTGGCTCATGGAGACTCTATGCGCACTATATAGTTGGTGAAGAAATGCCTACTTGGCGATTAATATTAACCTTTGCCATTGTAGCCTATGGCCTAGTGGTAGCTTACAATGTCCTAATTAAGAAAAATGCAGAATAAACCAATGCTCAAGTTTTACTTAGGACTTGTGTTTTTAGGCTTAGGCTGCTGGAAACTATATGAAAAGTATGTGTCAGGTAATGACTTATCAACGATACAGTTGATTGGATCGTTTTTTCTAGTCAGTCTTGGTTTATATAGAATTTTTGAATATTTCAAAAACCGCAATAAAGATTCAGTTTCTTAAAATTGAATCAAACTTCACAATAGTTAAAATAAAATACCAAATTAATTCTAATGATTGCAAATAACAGGATTAAAGTCCAACTGAAGTCTGAACTTCAAATGGCTATTATAGATCTTAAAGAAACTACTGATGTAGATCGTTTAACAGATATTCTAAAAGATTTAGATGCATATGATTTTGAGGAATTCAAAATTCAATTAACAACTGAGATAAAAAATAATCTTAAATCAGTATGGACTAATAAAGTAAATGGGATTAACAAGAGTCAAAAGCTAGATGCGTTCTTGTTTGAACATTTCACGCCACACTCACAAAATACCGAAGCTCTTGCATACGGCATTATTAACTGGGAAGAAAAAGATATTGATGGAGTAGAAGTTGATTTAGGTTTTGACTATGGCTTTGCTGAAGACTTAGAGCAAGAAAAAGGTTTAACTTTAAACTACTTCGATCCTTATGTTAACAATAAAGAGGCTCTTGAGCTGGATGAATATCATCTCCTAGAATGTTTTAAAATCAAAGGTCTCATCGCAATGCATGAAGTACTTGCAGAGCTGGATGATAAAGAAGAATTAAAAGCTATTCATAAAAATAAAGAATTTTGTTTTCTAGTAAGTGAACACGATACATCATGTCATTTAGTGTACTCTATGGTAGATTAATTCTATAAACTTATTCTTCATAAAAAATCCGTTTCTGAAAATTTCAGAAACGGATTTTTTATGAAGAATATGCATTCTTATGAATACATCTTATTTCTCAATTCCTTAATATCTTTATTATCCATGTATTCTTCAAACGTGGTATAGCGATCTATAACACCTTTAGGAGTTAATTCAATCACTCTGTTACCTACGGTTTGTGCAAACTCATGATCATGAGTAGTAATTAAAACAGTTCCTTTAAAGTTCTTTAAACTATTGTTTAAAGCTTGTATAGATTCAAGATCAAGGTGGTTAGTAGGTTCATCTACAACTAGCACATTTGCTCTTTTCATCATCATGCGAGATAACATACATCTCACTTTTTCTCCTCCAGAAAGTACTCTTGCACTTTTCAAAGCCTCTTCTCCTGAGAAAATCATTTTCCCAAGGAATCCACGCAAGTGAACTTCTTCTCGTTCTTCCTCTGTTTGTGCATACTGTCTCAACCAGTCTACTAGATTTGAATCTACATCAAAATATTGAGCATTATCAACCGGTAAATAACTTTGAACCGTTGTAATTCCCCACATGAAGGAACCTGAGTCTGCTTTAATTTGATCATTAATGATTTCATAAAAGGCAGTCGTTGCACGGCTATCTCTTGAGAAAACGACTACTTTATCACCTTTAGCAAGGTTAATATCTACATCTTTAAAAAGCACTTCACCATCTGTAGAAGCAGCTAGTTTTTCAACGTTTAAGATTTGATCTCCAGCCTCGCGTTCTCTTTCAAAAATAATTGCAGGATAACGACGAGATGATGGTTTAATTTCTTCAATATTCAATCTATCAATCATCTTCTTACGAGATGTTGCTTGTTTAGACTTTGCCATGTTTGCACTAAAACGGGCAACAAATTCTTGAAGTTCTTTTTTCTTGTCTTCGGCTTTTTTATTTGCTTGAGCTTTTTGACGAGCAGCAAGTTGTGACGACTCGTACCAGAAGGTATAGTTCCCACTGTATTGATTTACTTTACCGAAGTCAATATCTGCAATATGCGTACAAACTGCGTCTAGAAAGTGACGGTCATGCGATACTACGATTACCGTATTTTCATAATTTGCTAGAAAATGCTCTAACCATGCGATTGTTTCATAATCCAGGTCATTTGTAGGCTCATCCATAATAAGTACATCTGGAGTTCCAAAAAGCGCTTGAGTAAGTAATACTCTTACTTTCAATTTATTATCCATATCACCCATTAAGGTATAATGGTACTCTTCACCTATTCCTAAGTTAGAAAGTAACGATGCCGCAGCACTGTCTGCATTCCAGCCATCCATTTCTTCAAATTGCACTTGCAATTCACCTATCTTCTCTGCATTCTCATCAGTATAGTCTGCATATAGCGCGTCGATTTCCTTCTTCAATTTATAAAGAGGCTTATTTCCTTGTAGCACTGTTTCAAGAACAGTTACTTCATCATATGCGTTATGGTTCTGTTCTAGAACAGACATGCGTTTACCAGCCTCGAGGTTTACATGGCCACTTGTAGCTTCCATTTGACCTGTAAGAATCTTCAAAAAAGTAGATTTCCCAGCACCATTTGCACCTATTATTCCATAACAATTACTACCTCCAAATTTTGCATGTACGTCATCAAAAAGAACGCGTTTACCAAATTGAACTGAAAGATTAGATACTGATAACATAATTTTGTCTTTGAGCGTGCAAAAGTACTGATATTATTCTCTTATTACTGTACTGATTTTGTTGTTTTTAACAGCTCATTAACTCACTATACTATATATAAATCTTTCTTTTGTTATTGTCCCTAATTAGTATTATAAATGATTGTATCAAGTTTGCTTTCGCGAAAGCGTAATAACATCTATCTCTACTGCATTTTACCGGCAGTGGTACTGTTATTATCTTCATGTGAAAACCGTAAAAATTCAATCACTCACCTGTCTGGAAAAATAATTAATGCACACAAAGATTATGTGACCTTACTAGATTATAATGGAATGAAGGATACCATTTTACTAGCTGAAGATGGATCTTTCTCAAAGACTTATAAAAATTTAGGAGCAGGATTATATACTTTCACACATCCTAACGAGTACCAATCTCTTTACTTAGCTCCTGGTGATAGTGTGGTATTGCGTTTAAATACTAAAGCGTTTGATGAGACACTCGCATTCTCTGGGTCTCATTCCAAGGAGAATAATTACTTGATTAATCTCTACGTACAAATA
>JALZUY010000076.1 GCA_023301395.1 Nonlabens sp. | reverse complement strand
ATTAAATAAATGCTGATAATAAGCAGTAAAGTCTTTAAAACTATAAGCTATAGAGAGGTTTCCTTTATGAAAAGGTACATAAATTAATTGCTGCTGTGTTTCTTTATTTTCAGAAACGGTATAAGAGTAATTACCTGTGAATTCAAATTTATGTTTTTGGAAGTTTTTTTGTAATCTTAACTCTGCTTCTACTCCGTAATTCTCTGTCTCATTGACATTAACAGGTTGCCATATACCAGATGTGTTAGGTCGCCATTGTATTAAATCATCAGTAGAAATGTAAAAGCCGTTAAGTTTTAAATGAGCAAATTTATAGGTGAATTCTTGACCTAAATCTATTTGATAAGACGACTCTGGTATCAAATTTAAATTACCGCCAGGTTGCCAGAATAAATCATTGAACGTAGGAGCTCTATAGTTCTTAGAACCGTTTACTTTTATAGAATAGTGCTTAGTAAGATCAAAGCCAGCATCTATAGAAAACACAAATGGACTTGTAAAACCGCTGGTAAAATCCTTTCTTATATTCACTCCATAATCTATCACTTTAGTCACTTTATGATTGAGTAGTAAAGTTGTAGCAAACACATTACGATTAGGATCTCCAAAACTACTTCCTGAACCATCAATAGTGTTATAGTCTAGAATACTTTGTAGTTGTAATTTATCAGTCAGTTGTAAATTAAAATTATGCTTTAGAATGATCGTGTTTACCTTACCAAAGGAAAAATTCTCTTTATCCTTATTTTCAAAAAAACGGAAGTTTTCTTGTAAATGAGCCACCTTAAATTTAGAAGTCGTTTTACTAGAAATACGAGACCATTCCAGCATCGTTCTATAATTTTCATCTTCAAGTTTAGCTATAGACGGCGCAACTAGTGTGCTCGACAGTTCTCTATTACCTATAAAACTTTGATGATATAACTTTAAAACATCACGATCTGTTAGAAAATAACCAAGGTTAACATTGATATTAAAATTATCAAACGCACCATTTGTATTCTTTCGATCTGTACCTAAAAACTTAAAATCGTTCTCAGAGTCATTATAAGACACACCTATATTACCAGACCATTTATTAGAACCAAAGTCATTTGAATAACTGATGTTTCTCGTGTCAAAACTCCCATAAGAACCTCTTACTTCATTATCAAAATGTGAGTAGAATGCCAGTTTATTATTCAAGTGCACCGTTCCACCTATACTACCACTACCATATTGCACACTACCACCACCACTTCTTATGTCTATAGAGTTAAATTGAAATGTATTTATGGTATTGAAATCAGTCTGCCCGTTGAGCTGGGAATTAATATTAATTCCGTTCCATATAACAGCCGTTTGCGATGCATTTGTACCACGGAAAGATGGAGATGAGACCATCCCAAAACCGTTCTCCTTAAAATAAATATTAGAATTAAAGGATAATAAACCAGTAAGCGAACTAGGGTTTTTTACAATGATAGAATCATTAAGCTTAGTGATTTTAAAACCAGGCGCATACTGTTTAAGTTTAGTATCGCTCAATAAAACTTCTTCAAGTTTTTGAACAGAATCTAGCTTAGTTTGTGCTACAGCACAAAAGCTACTACACAAGAGCAATAAAAATAGAATGCTTTGTTTCATATATCTTAAAATCTTTCTCCCGAAGATTCTTTGGATGTTGACTCTGGCAGGTCTCCTGACTCTCGTCTTGCTATCTGTCTTCCCAGAAAATTTTTCCAGTGACTTAAAGGTTGATAACAAGCATTCACATACGTGAACTAAGATTACAGTTGCGGGAACAGTTCAAGAATAAAAATTTATGATCGCTTACAGCGCATAGTTGAAAATGTTCAACCTCATAATTTTGTCACTTGATTCCCTTTTAATCGATTCCACTTACTTGTGGATTCAAACCAAAAATCGCTGCAAAAGTAAACTTTTTGTTTAATCCTAAAAGTAAAAAGATAAATTATCATCTAGAATGTAAGAATTCATCTTGTGTTTATATCGCTTTC
Organism: Nonlabens sp.; assembly: GCA_023301395.1. Classification (GTDB taxonomy): domain Bacteria; phylum Bacteroidota; class Bacteroidia; order Flavobacteriales; family Flavobacteriaceae; genus Nonlabens. The sequence continues at coordinate 2,996 of JALZUY010000076.1, read as the reverse complement.
GCGAAAGCGTAATTCAGCAAAATTGTGCTACTAATAAAGCCATTTGATAGAACTATCTCATGACAGAAACTAATTTAAAACGAATTTTGTAGGCTAATAATAGTATTTTTGACGCGTTATGAAAAACATATATCTATTCTTATGTACTGCAGTGCTACTGGTTTCTTGCAAACAGAATAAGCCAGAAAGAACAGCCACATCAACAAGTAGAGCGACTACAAATTATGTAGATGTAGACGTAAAATATGCGACAGGTTTCTCCATAAAAACTACTCAAACTGGTTACTATCTTACCATAAACAATCCGTGGCCAGGTGCTACTGAGAGTTATTATTACAAGCTGCAAAAATCTATTGGTCGTGGTATAGGAGTAGAACCAGATACTCCACAAATTATAAATATTCCTGCAAGTAGAGTCGTTTTAAGTTCTACTACGCACATTACACCGGCCGTTTTATTAGATGAGCAAGAATCAATCATCGCGTTTCCAGGAACGGATTATATAAGCGATGCGAGCGTGAGAAAATTAATAGATAGCGGCAGCATAGAAGAATTAGGGCAAAGTGAATCCATAAGCGTCGAGAAAGTAATCACACTACAACCTGATATGGTAATGGGCTATGGTATTAATGGTGATAATGCTGTCTATGAACAAATCGCAATGGCTGGAATTCCAGTGATCTATAACGGTGACTGGACCGAAGAACATCCACTAGGCAAGGCAGAATGGATCAAGCTTTTTGGTATATTATACGGTAAAGAAAAACAAGCCGATAGTATTTTTAAGAGTATTGAAAAATCTTATTTAGAAACTAAAAATCTTGCAAAAAAACTAGACTCACCTACCGTTATTGCCGGTGCGACCTGGAAAGACAACTGGTACTTACCGTACGGAAACTCCTGGCAGGGAAAAATCATAGCCGATGCTAATGGTGATTACGTATATTCAAACACCACAGGAACTGGATCATTATCCTATAACGTAGAACGCGTTCTTACAGATGCGCAAGATGCAGCGATATGGATTGCGCCTGGACAGTACACCAGTTATGCAGCAATGAATGAAGATAATGGCGCATATAGTAAATTTACAGCCTTTCAAAACAAAAAAATATACACCTTTGCACTTAACATAGGTGCTCGTGGTGGCGTGACTTATTATGAAGAAGCATCACAACGACCAGATTTAGTATTGAAAGATCTTATAAAAATATTGCATCCTACTACGCTTACAGATTACGAATTGTATTTCTTTAAACCGCTCAACGATTGAAAAATAAAATCCTAATCTTACTTGCCATTTTTGTCATCGTGCTTTTTATAGCGGATGTATGCTTGGGTACGGTTTTTATAAAACCACATAAGATTTGGGACGTTCTTATAGGCGCAAACACAAATCCGTCAGAGAATTACATTATTACTCATTTAAGATTACCACGTACCGTTATGGCTATCATTACAGGCGCTGGACTTGCGATTGCTGGGTTGTTAATGCAAACCTTATTTAGGAATCCGCTGGCTGGTCCTTTTGTCTTAGGAATATCTTCTGGTGCAGGATTAGGTGTTGCGCTAGTTGTTATGGGAAGTGCTGTTTTAGGAATAAGTACCATATCTGGAATAGGACTTGTAACTGCAAGTATTATAGGAAGTCTTCTGGTAATGATGCTTATTATTTTGATGTCATTACGTATTAAAGATACTATGGGATTACTTATAATAGGTTTAATGGTAGGTAGTTTAAGTAGCGCTATCGTAGGAATTCTGTCCTACTTTAGTTCAAGCGATGAGTTAAAAAGATACGTATTCTGGTCACTAGGTAGTTTAGGTAACCTAGAATGGAACGATATCTTGATATTATTGACTATATTTTTGATTGCAATGGTCTTGGTTATTATCATATTAAAACCTCTGAACGCACTATTATTAGGTGAAACCTATGCTCGCAGTCTAGGAATCAATATTAAATCCACACGCTGGATCATTATTATTATCACCAGTTTACTTGCAGGCTCTATCACTGCTTATGCTGGACCTATAGCATTTATAGGACTTGCTGTACCGCATCTTGCCAGATTGATACTACCTACGGTAAACCACAAAATATTAATTCCCACAGCTATTTTATTAGGTGCTGTACTCCTATTGATTTGTGATATTGCATCTCAATTGCCTTTTTCAAATTACTCGATTCCTATTAACGCAGTGACCTCACTACTAGGCGCGCCTATCGTAATATGGTTGATATTGAGAAAAAGAAATTTACATTTTTAATGATAGAACTCGATGACATACAACTAGGTTATGGTCATTGTGTGATTGCACAATATGATGGTGTTCTCGCTTGCGCTAAAGGGAAGTTCATTACTCTAATAGGTGCAAACGGTTCTGGGAAATCTACACTACTACGCGCTATTTCTAGCAATAAACATATTATTAAAGGGAATATTCACATAAATAACAGTAACTCACAGCATTTAAGTGATTTAAAGAAATCAAAATTGATTGCTGTAGTGTTAACGACTCGTGAGTTTAGTCAGTTTCTTACTGTAGAAGAAATCTTGCATTTAAGCCGCGCACCTTACACAAACTTTATAGGTAATTTATCCTCGGTCGACATCGATTTTGTAAACGGAATCATGGAAGATTTTGACATTCTAGAAATGCGTTCTAGAAGATTATCTACCTTAAGTGATGGACAGTTGCAACGTGTTTTAATCGCAAGAGCACTCGTTCAAGACACACCATACATTCTCATGGATGAACCTACAAGTCATCTAGACGTCCACCACAAAGCCGAAATTCTACTCAAACTACGTGATTACTGCCATAATCATAACAAGTGCATCATTTTCTCCAGCCACGAGCTCTCCATCGCCCTATCATTAGCTGATGAAGTTATTGCTATTCACGATTTTAAAATAACGCACCAGCCTAAAAGTGAGTTTATTAAATCTAGTATGCTAGAAAACATGTTTCCTTCTCCGTTGTTGAATTTT
>JALZUY010000075.1 GCA_023301395.1 Nonlabens sp. | reverse complement strand
GAAAACAACTTGTAGCCCATCACTAATTTGAAAAAATGCAGCAACAACTAATAGACTCGAGGCTATTTGAACCACTTCATTGTCTTGAATATAGAGCCAAGGCAATTGATCTTTTAACAAATAGAAAGCTAAAGCAAAAACTATATCAAACATTACGGTAAGTAGAAAGATAGACTTAGCTATCCTCCGTAACTCTATCATATTATTATTACCAAGCTGATTACCTACCCTTATCGTTGCTGTAACACCAAGTCCTACTCCAACCATAAAGGTTAAAGCTGATAAATTCAACGCAATTTGATTTGCAGCTTGGGTCTTAGTTCCTAGAATTCCACTTAATATGATAGCTGCTGTGAAAAGACTTATCTCAAAGAACATCTGTAGAGCTGTTGGAAAACCTAGATTCATCAGTTTTTTAAATATATCAATGGAAAAAGCTTCTAGCGAATTAAAGTACTTTTTCATTTTCTCTTTTCGCGAAAGCAAAACTATCAATATAGGTACCATTAATATTCTTGCTACTAAAGTACCATAAGCCGCTCCTTCAACCTCTAATCTAGGAAAACCAAATTTCCCATAAATCAATAAATAGTTCAAGATGACATTAACTACGTTTGCAGCTATTGTAGCTTGCATAGCAAAAACAGTTCTAGAAAGACCGTCAGCAAATTGTTTGATGGCTTGAAACAACATTAAAGGAATCATAGAGAGAGCTACTATCCTCATATAAGGAATAGCTAAAACTATTACTTCATCTGGTTGATCTAGATGATATAGAATAGGTTCTGCTAGAAATAGTAGGATACATAATAGAGCACCGTTTATTGTGGATATCAAAACTCCATTATGAAATATCTTTTTGACCTTTTCAAAATTCCCTTGAGCATCAGCTTCAGCGACTAGAGGTGTTATAGCAAACGAAAAACCAATACCTATGCTTAACGCTATAAAAATAAGTGTATTTCCTAGGGATACTGCAGCCAGATGCTCATCACCTAGTTTCCCTACCATTATATTATCTGCAAATGCTACTAAGAGATGAGCAATTTGCCCAGCCATTATAGGATATGCAATGCTTAGATTCTTACTAAATTCCCGAGTATAGTCTTGTAAAGCCATTATTTTATTAAAGTGGCCAAAGATAACTACTATCAATAAGGTATTCTTCTAATCTAGTTTTTGGATAATCACTCCATATTTATCATATAAATATAACAAACTCGTCATAGTAGCTGCACCTAGTTCAAGCTCTCGCTTATTCACAGCGTCAAAAATATCGTTTGCTGCATGATGATGATCAAAGTAACGTTGTGAGTCTGGTCTTAGACCTATAAGTACCGTATTGTTTCCTTTAAGTGGACCAACGTCAGCACCGCTGCCTCCTTTTTCAAAGAAGTGAATCAAATAAGGTTTGAACAATTGTCGCCAGTTATCAACCTGATTCATTTGCTGTTCACTCGCATCAAAACTAAAACCACGTGGAGAGAAACCACCAGCATCGCTCTCTAAAGCTACTATATGATTTTCTTTATCTTCTTTAACCGCTGCCGCATATGCTCGCGCACCTCTTAAACCATTCTCTTCATTCATAAACAAAACGACCCTTATAGTGCGTTTAGGTTTATAGTCAAGTCTTTTAAAGGATTCTAGCACTTGCATAGATTGTACAACTCCTGCCCCATCATCGTGACTTCCATCTCCTAAATCCCAAGAATCTAAATGTCCGCCTACTACAATTATTTCATCTGGATAAGTGGAACCTTTTATTTGAGCGATTACATTATATGAAGTAGCTTCTCCTAGATTCTCACAACTCTGGTGAAAGAAGAAATTCAAACCAGCATCTGATTTTAGCGAACTATGTAATTTCTCAGCATCATTTGTGGAAATGGCTGCTGCTGGTATATAATCCTCAAGAGGCAAATCACCATAGCTCATCGCTCCAGTATGTGGCAAGTCATCCATTCTTAAATTCATAGACCTTACAATAACTGCCACTGCACCATACTTTACTGCTTCTCTCGCACCACTGTATCGCTGGTCTACACAACCACCATAAGCTTCAAAAGTTTGAATCTTTTTAGGTTCCATAGGTCTATTATAGAACACTATATTTCCTTTAATCTTTTGTTTACCTAGCGATTCAAGTTCTTTTAAACTGTGAACTTCTATCACTTTTGCTCTTACTCCAGCATCTGGAGTTGCTACTGATCCACCTAGAGCAGATATGTTTACATTAATAGTAGACTTATCACTCAATTCTATATAAGCATATTCTGGAGTGCCACGTGTCCACTTAGGAACTTGTACTGGTTGTAACCACGCACTATCTGCTACTTTTTTTAATTCTGCGAGTGTGTAATCTACGGCTAGTTGTGCTTGAACACTACCTGATAATCTTCCTCCTATTTTATTTGAGAGATGATCTAACCATGCATAACTTTTAGATTGTGTGAGGTTATGGTCATAAATGCTGCGCATCATTAAAGAGTCTGAAGCAGTAGATTGTTGTAATTGCGCTTTCGCGAAAGCGAAACTCAACAAAACCAATAATATTAAAAATCTATTTTTCATTTTCTAACTGGCTTTTATACTCACTTATTTTACTAGCCGTCTCACTATCCAATTGCGGAATAACGATATGCGACTTATTTTCTAATTCTTGTAATAAGATATCGCTCACAATTTTGCGAGCCATAGGTTTATCGTCTGCTGGGATAATGTACCATGGCGCGTGGTCTGTAGATGTTCTAGAGATCGCTTCTTCATAGCATTTCATATAGTCACTCCACAATTTACGCTCTTTTAAATCACCACCAGAAAACTTCCAATTCTTCTCAGGCAAATTCAACCTGCGTAGCAACCTATTTTTCTGTTCTTCTTTAGAAAGGTTTAAAAAGAATTTGAAAAGGAACGTTCCATTTTGAACCAGTTCCTTTTCAAAATTATTGATTTGATCAAATCGCATATCCCAGAATTCCTGCGTCACATCATCTGTACTATTAATTCCTGGAAGATTTTCACCCATTAAATAATAAGGATGCACGCGAGTAACGAGTACATTCTCGTAATGGGTACGATTAAATATCCCAAATTGCCCTTTACCAGGCAATGCTATATAATGTCTCCATAAATAACCATGAGATAATTCCAACTCTGTAGGAACTTTAAAACTATGCTGGATAACACCTCGCACATTAAAGTCTTTAAAAACTTCACGTATCAAACTATCTTTTCCAGAGGTATCCATTCCTTGAAAACAAACCAATACTGCATGCTTATCGTGAGCATATAGTTTAGTCTGGAACTCGGCAAGTGCCCTACGAGATTCTGCTAGCTCCTTTTTTGCTTCTTTCTTGGTAAGCCTATCTTTAGGTAAAGTATCTAATTTACTTAATTGAATATCGTCGTTGGCTCTAAAGTCTAATGCATTAATTTTCATAGTTCTTCCTCTTCTTATTTACTTGCAAATGCATTTACATCGCCTTCACTAATTTTTTCTCCACCTAATATGATAAGACGCTCTACGACATTACGTAGTTCTCTAATGTTTCCTGTCCAATCATAGTTTTGAAGTTTTGCAACTGCTTTATCTTCAAAATCTTTACTACCACCACCGTGCTCTTTAGAAATTTTCTTTGCAAAGTGATTGATTAGAAGTGGTATATCATCTCTTCTATCGTTCAATGAAGGAACGTTTACTAAGATTACCGCAAGTCTGTGGTAAAGATCTTCTCTAAAGTTATTTTCGACAATTTCTTTTTTTAGATCTTTGTTAGTTGCGGCTAGTATGCGCACATCTACTTTAATGTCTTTATCGCTACCTACTCGTTGAATTTTATTCTCTTGTAAAGCACGCAATACTTTGGCTTGTGCCTTAAGACTCATATCTCCTATTTCATCAAGG
>JALZUY010000074.1 GCA_023301395.1 Nonlabens sp. | reverse complement strand
ACAAGTTTTAAACCTTTCAGGTAATAATTTAACCACTCTAGATGTTAGTGATCTGGTTAATTTACAAGATTTAAACCTTTCAAGTAATGATTTAACCATCCTAGATGTTAGCAATAGCAGTAATTTAGCTAATTTAGTTGTTAGCAGTAATACTAATTTATCTAGCTTAAATATAGATAACACAAATCTAAATCTATTGTTTGCGCAAGCTACAGCATTAACAAGTATTGATTTAAGTACTCATACTAACTTAAACTCATTAATTGTTGGTAGTAGTAATGCATTAATTGCATTAAATCTTCAAAACGGTAATAATACAGCTTTAAGTGGTGGTGATTTTATTAGTATATTAAGCCCTAATCTCACGTGTATACAGGTAGATGATGTGGCATATTCTAATAGTGCTTGGAATAATGTAGATAATGCAAATACTTTTAGTACGGATTGTGGGTTCTCTAAAGATTTCATTTATGAAAACAGTGCCTGGACGCCTAATGATCCTAGTGATCTCATAAATCCTGCAAGATTTAATGATAATGTTATAGTAAGAGAAAATGTTACAATTTCAAGTGATTTTACTGCTCATGATCTTACTGTAGACCCAGGAGTTACTTTAACGCTAGCTAGTGGTGTAGAGGTGCTTATTGATAATGATTGTGATGGAGCCATAGACGGACCAGATGCTACCTTAGTAGCTCTAGGACAAACGCCTCAAAATATATGGAATGGCGGATCTGGTAGTGTGATAGGATCCCTAGAGTTGTTAAATGCTCAACTTGTTGTAACAGGAAACTATAATATCATAACTCAATTATCAAATAATGATGTAGTCTCTACATCAACTCTGGATGCAACTGCAGCAGCTGTTACATTTGTAAGCACAGCAAGTCAAACAGCAGTTGTATTAGGAGCAAATATTACAGTATTAGGAGAAGTAACGGTAGAGCAGTATTATGCAAACAGGCGTGCCTTTAGATTTGTAAGCAGTCCGGTAACAAGCACCGCGACTATATTTGATAACTGGCAAGAAGGAGGATTAAATCCTGGAGATGCTGGTTATGAAGCAGGCTATGGAACTCATATTACTGGTGCTGGTGGCGCCGCAAATGGTTTTGACCCAACGGCAAGTAATAATCCTTCTTTATTCGGTTGGGATAATGTGAATCAATCGTGGACTACCGTTTCCAGCACAAATTTATCTACAGGTGTATTAAATGCTGGAGACTATTATAGATTATTTGTAAGAGGAGATAGAGGAATTGATTTAACGATGAACGACAGCCAGTCATCTACAACTTTGAGAATGAAAGGAGTTTTATTAAATTCTGGTTTTAGTTTACCTTCCATAGCCGCTAACAATGGTGAATTTATGATGATAGGAAATCCATATCAAAGTGATATTAATTTAAGAACAGCTATGGATGATCTGTTTAATGCTGTGAGCACTGATATAGATGCTGTAGTTCCTAATTTCTATTATGTCTATGATCCTCTTGCAAATACAAGAGGTGCATATCTAACTTATGATAGACAGACTAATACCTTATTAGGACCATTACCACCTAATTCAAGATTTGAAGCTGGAGTTTTAAAACCTGGTCAATCTGTCTTTTTTGTAGCCTCAGGTGTTACCAATGGGACATTTAATTTAGTTAGACCTAGTAACCTTATTTCCCCACCTATAACTATAGAGTCTATCACTAATTTGAATACCACCTTAGAGTTGAGGTTACATGAAACGAGTCAATTCTCTCAAGGATTAAATGCTCTAGATGTTACACTTATAAGATTTGAAAGTGGAGGTAATAATGGGGTAGATCAATGGGATGCTATTAAGTTTTCTAATCTCGATGAAACTCTAGGACGTCAACATGCAAATGGTGATCGACTCAGTATAGAAAGTAGAGCAATTCCATTAAATGGTGAAGTGCTAGATCTTCATACAGCAACTTATAGACATACTAACTACACCTTTGAAGTGCCAGCTATAGGCTTTAGCACTAAGAAGGCTATTCTAGAAGATACTTTTACAGGAATATTAACTGACTTAAGTAATACTACGAGTACAACCTATAGTTTTCTAGTAGATGTAGATGTGAATGATGCACAAAGCAATGCATTAGATCGTTTTAGAATCCTATTTGAAGATGTAACACTTAGTGCTGGTGATGTAGAATTTAGTCAAGCCATAGAAGTGTATCCTAATCCAGTGACAGAGAACAAGTTCTTTATTAATATGGCAGGAATAGATGGAGAGAAGAAAGTCGTGATTACAAACTTAATCGGTCAAGCGATTAAATCTTTCACAACTAATGAGATAGACGTTCTAGAAGTGGAAACTAAGAACCTGGCAACAGCGATGTATTTAGTTCAAATCACAAATGAAGGTAGAACTAAAACGGTAAAGCTTATTATAGAATAATGATTTAAGGGAATATTATTTGAGATGAAAACTTAGTGCATAACACTAGGTTTTCTTTTTACACTCACTACGTACCCATACGTAGAAATCGACATAGGGTACGTATTTTTTGAGAATAGCTAGAGTGATACCTTTGAGGAGAATTATGAAAAGATTCTTAAGCTTATTATGTATTTCATATCCATAATAAGTACTATTTATAACAAGACTTATCATCTTAAGGTGTTGTAGGGGACATTTTGATAAGTAAAAAGCCCAGTGACGCATCACTGGGCTTTTGTTATTTTTTTAGTTGCAACCAATTATTTAATTAAATAAGCTTGAGATTCTATTCTATTATTGATGCTATTTTTATATTCCATCATAGCAAATCCAGGATGAATACAATAACTCCCAGTACTTCCTTTTTTATTAATAGCAATATAAGCAACTTGAAAGTTTTTAACATTGTTATTTTTTGAAACGATACGTTGAATAGCTTCTTCACATGCCTCCTGTGGTGATTTTCCTTGTCTCATGAGTTCAACAATTAAAAAACTCCCTACGGTTTTCATAATTTCTTCTCCCATTCCAGTAGCTGCTGCACCACCTATTTCATTATCTATAAATAGTCCAGAGCCTATAATAGGAGAATCGCCCACACGACCTTTCATTTTGTAAGAAAGGCCAGATGTTGTGCATGCACCGGCAATATCACCATTGTTATCCATACACAACATTCCTATGGTATCATGATTTTCAATATTGATGATGGGTTCGTATTTACTGGTTTTGAGCCATTCTTTATAGGCCGTTTTTGAAGATTCTGTAAATAGTTCTTCTGATTTAAAACCCTTTGTATAGGCTAGTTCTTCAGCACCTTTTCCGGCAAGCATGACATGTGGTGTTTCTTCCATAACTACTCTAGCAAGTGCAGCTACATTAGTAATGTTTTCCACGCAAACTACCGCTCCACAATCTCCGTTTGAATCCATTACACATGCATCTAAAGTTACATTTCCTTCACGATCTGGAGTGCCACCTTTACCTACGGTAGTGTTTTTTATGTTTTCTTCTTCTACCGTTACACCTATTACTGCAGCATCTAGAGCTTTTTTACCAGATTCTAGTGCTTTTCCAGCAGTAGCATTTGCATCTATAAATCCCCATGTGCATATCGCAACTGGTTTATTTTTTAAAGGCGTAATAGTTTCATTTTTGTTGTTTTCTTCTTTTGTATTGCTAGAATTACAGCTTATTCCAGTTGCAGCTGCAGCAATTCCTGCTCCTGTATATGATGTGTTTTTTAAAAATGATCTTCTATTCATGGCTTTTAAATATGGTAATAGTTAATAGCTTACTTCTTGTTTATCTAGTACTTTTTTAGTCTTAAAAGCATAGAAAAGTAAATAAGCAAAACATAGTACCGCAATCCAATAAGATGATTGAATACTAAATATGTCAGCTATTTTCCCTTGTAATGGTGGAATAATTGCTCCACCTAAAATCATCATTACTAAAAATGCAGAACCTTGAGAAGTATATTTTCCAAGACCGGCTATACTCAATGTGAAGATACATGGCCACATAATAGAACAAAACAACCCACCTGATAAGAAGGCAAAAAGAGCAATGTTACCTGTAGAAAATAAACCTACAAGCATAGCTAGAGCACCTAGTAAGCTAAATATTTTTAAGGTCTTTACTGGGTTATCTTTTGCAAAGAAAAACCCGCCAATTTGTACTGCTACACAAATCGCAAAAAATAATAATTCATTTGTAGAAAATATTTTCCCTCCTAACCAATTAACTAATATAATGACTCCAAAGGCTACATAAGGAACAATTATAAGCAACCATTTCTTCAAACCTTTACTTGGACTAAAAACTGTTATTGCACCTACCCAGCGACCAATCATTAGTCCGCCCCAATATAAAGATATAAATGGGCCTAATTGGGCATCATTAAGTATAGGAAGTCCTAAAGCATTTAGATTAGATCCATCTACAGCTTTTTTAAGCAACTCTCCTAAGTTACTACCTACGGTAACTTCTACACCTACGTAGCAAAATATAGCAAGCATACCTAAGACCAGTTGAGGATATTTCATTGCGCCCCAACCTTCGGCTTTTTTAGATGAACTCGAAAAGGCAAATAATAAACATCCAACTACACCAATAAGTGCAATTATTAATAAAGCTAATCTTTTGTTTTCTAATGCTTCTGAAGCAACTTTGTCGCCTATATAAGTACTAAAAATGTAACCAAAACAAGCAACTACAATTATTGTTAAAGCAATTAACATATTTCTAGCTTTATTTGCAGGCTCAAAAGCAGTATCTGATTTTAAGGCTGGCAACTTTTTTGAAAAATGAAATAATGCCGCTGCTGCTACAAATAAAATACCTACACATAAGTATAACATTTGAACAGTAATCAATGTGATTTCATTATTGTTTATTTTACTAGCTAGTTCTTCAGTAGTCCAAGTAGCTGCTCCAAAGATTACAAAACTTACAACTATAGGTCCTATAGTAGTCCCAAAAGAATTAATCCCACCAGCTAGATTCAATCTATGCGAACCAGTTTTAGAATCTCCTAAGGCGATTGCAAAAGGATTTGCAGCAGTTTGTTGTAATGAAAAGCCTAGACCTACTATGAATAAAGCTATGAGTACAAAATAGAAGATACTTGTTTGACCTTGTTCTGCTCCAGCTGTTGCAGGATACATTACAAATGCACCAATAGCCGAGAGTAATAGCCCGTAAACAATACCGTTTTTATATCCCCAATTATTAAGAATGTCTTTTTTAATAGAGCTGGATAATATAAATAGAAATAGCGCTCCTATATAATAAGCACCATAAAATGCAAAATCTACGAGTTGTGATTGAAACTGATCAATGTTAAAGTAGGTCTTACAAAACGGAATAAAAACACCATTTGATGCTGCAATAAAACCCCAGAAAAAAA
>JALZUY010000073.1 GCA_023301395.1 Nonlabens sp. | reverse complement strand
GTTTTATTCGGTCCTCCAGGAGCCGGAAAAGGAACCCAAGCAGAACGATTAAAAGAAAAATACGGACTAGTTCATATCTCTACAGGAGATGTGTTCCGTTACAATATAAAAAACGGGACTGAGCTAGGAACACTAGCAAAGTCGTTCATTGATAAAGGAAATTTAGTGCCAGATGAGGTAACTATAAAAATGCTTAATGCTGAGGTGGAGAAAACACCAGAGGCTGCAGGATTTATTTTTGACGGTTTTCCTAGAACTGATGCACAGGCAAAAGCACTCGATGAAATGCTTGCCTCAAAAGATTCTGAAATCTCTGGAATGGTTGCTCTAGAAGTAGATGATGAAGTTCTTGTAGAACGTTTACTAGAAAGAGGAAAAGGTAGCGGCCGTGCAGATGATGCAAACGAAGGCGTAATAAGAGATCGCATCTCAGTATATTATAAGCAAACGGCACCACTTAAAGATTACTATGCTGCACAGAATAAATATTATGGTGTAGATGGAGTAGGAGCGCTTGATCAGATTACAGCTCGATTGAGTGTAGAGTTTGATAAGCTTTAAGAACTTGAACTTGAACTTGAACTTGAAAGGTGAAAATGACTTTTGTATGTCAGTTCGATCGTGAGTGGAGAGCGATTTAAGCTTTTAGAAGTATGACAATGAAATCTCAGCCTTTAGGGTTGAGGAAAAAATTTCGGCTTGTTGAATGACGATTAAAGAATACTAGAATATGAATACTGATAAAATTAAAAAAATAAAAGGTCAGAGGACTGCGGCTACAGCACTCATTATAGTGCCTTTAATTTTGGTTATGAGGTATTTAATTAAGAATGATTTTAAAATTGAAGGTCAAAACAATTATATAATTGGCGCTTCATTAATAGTTCTTATGTTTTGTGGTATAATGGCTTTTACTAGAAGTTCACGCAAGCTTAAAGAACTAAATAATTAACTGTTAGCATTAACAGACAACTGATAATAAAACAATGACCGAAGGAAATTTTGTAGACTATACTAAAGTACATCTCGAGTCAGGTCGCGGCGGGAAAGGAAGCACGCACTTGCATAGAGAAAAGTACATTGATAAAGGTGGTCCAGATGGTGGAGATGGTGGTCGTGGTGGTCATATAATCTTACGTGGTAGTAAGAACTTATGGACGCTGTATCATTTTAAATACAAACGTCACTTTAAGAGTGCTCAAGGAGGAAATGGTGCAAAGCAACGTCGTACTGGAGAAGATGGAGAAGATGTGTACATCGATTTACCTCTAGGTACGGTTGTAAAAGATTCTGAAACCGGTGATGTTATTTATGAAATGCTCGAGGATGGAGCAGAACATATTCTTTGTCATGGTGGAAAAGGTGGTCGTGGAAACTGGCATTTTAAAAGCTCAACTAGGCAAACTCCTCGCTATGCACAGCAAGGAATGGATGGTAATGCAATGGATGCCGTTTTTGAAATGAAAGTACTGGCCGATGTAGGTCTAGTAGGTTTCCCTAATGCTGGAAAATCTACATTACTTTCTGTAATTACAAGTGCTAAGCCTAAGATTGCAAACTATGAGTTTACAACCTTAAAGCCTAACTTGGGTATTGTAGAATACCGTGATTTTAAATCATTTGTAATCGCAGACATCCCAGGAATTATAGAAGGCGCTGCCGATGGTAAAGGATTAGGACATCGATTCTTAAGACATATCGAGCGTAACTCAACATTACTATTCCTTATCCCAGCAGATGCTGATGATATAAGCGCAGAGTATGATGTATTGCTTAATGAATTAAAGAAATACAATCCTGAGTTACTTGATAAAAACAGATTTGTTTGTATCTCAAAAGCAGATATGCTTGATGAAGAACTTATGGAGCAAATGAAAGAAGAACTAGATGAACAAGAGGCTTTTGATGGAGCACCTTATATGTTCATCTCGTCTTTATCGCAGTTCCACATGCAAGAATTAAAAGACCGATTGTGGCAAATGTTGAATGAGTAGATGCTATTAATCTCAATTTAAGTTATAGTAAAACGCCAAAGATTTATAAAGTCTTTGGCGTTTTACATTATATAAGAGTTTATTTTATGGGATTACTACACTCCAAATTGCTCAAAATGGTGATTCAAATGTTTCCATTGAATGATTCCCCATTGTTCTTCTGTGAATTTTCCAAATACTGGATGAGGAATTCTATTCTCATTATTGCGGTCTTCCCATAGTTCAGTCATCCATTGTTTTAGTTCTCCTTTTTCTTTTTGAAAATCAAAATCTCCAGTGCTCCTAAACTGTGGTGGAGTAGGTGTGTTTTTCTTAAAAGGTTTAGGACTATACATCATTTTTTTGAAGAGTACTTTGATGAGCCAGTTAGACTTCATAGTCACGTCAGATTTATTAACGGCTATTTTAATGGGTTCTTGACAATGATTTATCATTTGTGCAGCATTCATTTTTCCCCATTGCGCTTGTGAATCTGGAGTTATTTTATCAAGTCGTTGTTGTAAGTCTTGATAAGCTGCTGGTTCAAAAAAAGATTTCATAGGTAGTAGATTAGTTAGTATAATAAATAAGGTTGACGCATGGTGTTATAGGTTTTTAAGTCTTCTTGCCAGGTTGCTCTTATTTCTTCGGCAGTCATTCCTGCCTCGATTTGCTCTTGCAGTTTCTCGGTTCCTGCGAGTTTAGTAAAGAATGAATTGAAAAAATTTCTTTTGGTAGGCGCTTTCGCGTAAGCGTCTACAAGAAAATCTAACTTTATATAATCCAGCTCAGGATGTTTTCTTAAATCCACACCGTAACATTTTTTACCGTTATACAACGGTCTTTTTGCTCCTTCATTAGGTGTAGGGATAAAAGAGAAATCTTGATATTTTGCAAGTAATGGAGAGCCATAAACCTGGAATTGCATCTCAGTTCCACGACCTACGCTTACGTCTGTTCCTTCAAAGAAACAAAGGCTAGGATAAAGATTAATGGATTGGTCGTTAGGCAAGTTTGGTGACGGTTTTATAGGTGCACTATATGAATCTGTATGGCTATAATCATTCATTTTCACTACAAAAAGATCACACTTTAATCCCAACTCTAGCCAGCGCTGGCCATTAATCATTTGTGCATACTCACCTATGGTCATACCATGAACTACGGGAACTGGATGCATACCCACAAAACTCTTGTGAGCAGATTCCAGAATAGGCCCGTCGATATATCGCCCATTAGGATTTGGTCTGTCTAGAATGACTACTTTTTTATTGAGTCTTGAGCACGCTTCCATCACATAATGAAGTGTAGAGATGTAGGTGTAAAAACGGGCTCCTACATCCTGAATGTCAAAAATGACTATGTCTACACCAGCAAGTTGTTCTTCGGTTGGTTTTTTGTTAGCTCCATAAAGAGAGATGATAGGTAAGCCTGTCTTAGAATCTACGCCATCTTTTATAGTTGCACCAGCATCGGCCGTACCACGGAAACCGTGCTCAGGTGCAAACACCTTTTTTACATTTACTCCACGACTTAGTAACGTATCAACTAGATGTGTGTAAGTGATGAGTTCTGGTTCATCCCATGTGGTTTTATTGCTTTTTGCACTAGAACGTACCACACTAGTTTGATTTCCTACTACGGCGACATTACGACCTTTGAACATGGCAATCCATTGCTGGATATTGTCTGCTGCTGGAATAGGTTGAGTGCCTGTGGTGTCTTTTGATTGAATCGTTCTATGAGCAACAGGCGCGTCATATACTTTTTCGGCCTTGGCAGTCGTCTTCTTTTTATGATTGATTTTTGCATCGCAGGAAATCATGGTGAGAGCGATGGCTAATATGGTATATTTGAAAATCATAAATGGATAAGTGAATTTAGAGTATTTCATAGCAAAAAGAGTGCAAAGTAGCGCTGCCTATAAAAATAGCGTAAGTGCACCGATTATAAAAATCGCAATTGCAGCAATCGCAATAGGCATAATAGTGATGTTAATCGCTATTGCCACTGGTGTAGGCCTACAAAAAAAGATTAAAGAAAAGGTAAGTGCTTTTAATGGTCATGTGAGTATTTCCCTTTACGACCGCAATAACTCCATTACAACAGTAAAACCCATCTCTATAAATCAAGACTTTTATCCCGATTTTGAATCCATTCCAGAGGTTACACATGTGCAAGCTGTAGCAACTCTAGGAGGAATGATAAGAACCGATACAAACTTTGAAGGTATTATACTCAAAGGAGTAGGAACTGATTATGACTGGAGTTATTTTCAAGACTTTTTAATAGAAGGAAAGCTGCCAGATATGACTAATGAGAATACTACAAGAGATATCCTCATATCTGATGATATTGCTCGTAGATTGTCTCTTAAAGTGGGAGATAAAGCAAAGACTTATTTTATAAAACCCAATGGATCTAAAAATGGAAACCCTTCAATCCCTAGAGGATTTACAGTTTCAGGAATCTATGATAGTGGTCTTGAAGAATATGATACTAAGTTTATTATAGGTGATATAAGAAATATCCAAAAAATCAATAAATGGAATACTGACCAAATTGGGAAGTTTGAAGTTTTCATAGACGATTTTGATAGAATTGACCAATTAGGTGTGAAGATTTTCCAGAATACAGACTCGTTGTTGAATAGCAAGACGATTAAGCAACAGTATCCTACCATATTTTCTTGGTTAGCCTTGCTTGATTCAAACATTTACGGAATTATAGCAATTATATTAATCGTAGGAATTATTAACATGATTACGGCTTTACTGGTTCTTATACTCGATCGTACACGTATGATAGGTATACTTAAATCGCTAGGCGCAAATAATTGGGTGGTGCGCAAAATTTTCTTGTATAACGCGATGAGCTTGATTCTTCAAGGACTTGTTATAGGAAATGTGATAGGCCTTGGTTTAATTGGGATTCAATATTTCTTTAGTCCGTTTACTCTAGATCCTGCTACTTATTACGTCACTGAGGCACCTGTTTATTTATCGTTGTGGCATGTGATTGCACTTAATTTAGGAACATTCATCCTTTGCCTTTTGGTATTAATTATCCCATCGTTTATAATCAGTAAAATATCTCCTGTAAAGGCGATGAGGTTTGAATAAATACGCTTTTGCGAAAGCAGAAAAATAGATGCTAAATCAATTAACAAATCAATAGTGTTCTTGTGGGAACAAAACATTTCCAAAACATTATTTTTGCAGCTCAATTAAGAATATGGAATACGCAGAAAATATATTAGG
>JALZUY010000072.1 GCA_023301395.1 Nonlabens sp. | reverse complement strand
AGGATCTCCAAAATCCCATAATACACTTTCCACTTGAGCACTGGTATTAAAAGAGAAGGATTGGGGTTTTCCAAAACAGTGGTCATCTCCTTCAATGTCTCCATTCAGCAAAAAAGATTGTACAAAAATGGGTAATCCATAAATAGCTTGAACACCTGGTGTTAATTGAAAATCGTTATAAACATAATTAGAAGCCATACCTGCATCATCAGGATTATTGATGACACTTAGGAAATTCTCATTAATTCTCGAATGATATATTTTATTATCAAGCCCTAGTTGTAGTGCTCCTCTAAAAGCATTAATAGTATCAGTATGAACTATGTCTTTACTAGCTGCTATATCTGTAGCAGTAAGATCATATTGTAATATTTCACCTCTCAAAAACTCATATATAATGGTAGTTGATGGTAGCATAAAATCAGCTTCGGCATATAGGTAACGACCATTACCTGAGAATTCTATACCATAAAAACTAGCACCATCAGATTTAGTCATTAAAGGTTGCGGATTTGAAACTAATCCAGTTGAATTATCAAAATCGTATAAATAAAGTTCGCCACCTTGTGCATAGGCAAGACTACGTGCTTCGAGCGTATTTGTAATTCCAGCAAACTCTGCAGTAGTGTTGTTTGAGAAATGGGCTGCTACTAATTTATCTCCACGAGCGTTTAACTTGATATAACCTCGCATGGCTGCCACATCTACATTAGTTATCGTTGATGTTATGAGTTCAATAAATGGGCCGACAGTACTGGTTACTGGAGTCACGTTAAGTCCAGTGGCACTTAATTCATATGCATAGTAAGTATCTTCAAATTGTGTAAGCACCCAAAATCCGTCACCAGTGGCGTTTGAAATCGCTGTTAGTTTCTCAGAGGTAATTGGTAAGAGATTGATGTTTTTTTGAGCAGGAACGACATCACCAGTGCCTCCATTTAATGACATATCTACAATAGAATAGTGGAACCCTACATTTATACGGTATTGTTGATCGTCAGTATCTACTGTAAAAATATAAAATAGATCATCATTTCCAGGTTGCGGTACAATAATAGCACTCGATGTGCTGGATGAGTTTCCTAATAATCCAGTTCCATTAGGCATTAAGGTATGTGTGGTGTCATAAACCAGTGAACCATCAGTATAGAACAATAGGTTTCCCGTATCGTCTGAGATTGTGGCACAACCTTCACCAGTAATTAACTGACCTACGTTGGATGAAATCGCTGTGCCTGACGAGAAGTCTATTCCAGCAGTAACTCCAAAGTACCACTGGGATGATTCTAGTTGCGCTTTCGCGAAAGCGGAATATAAAAATATAATGCTATATAAAAAGTATCTCATTGTCTAAAAGTAAAAATAGACATTTTGAACTTATCTCTTCAATGTAAAATGTGAAGAAAAAGTAGTGCCATCCATTAAGGTTGCCGTAAACCAGTAATCACTACTAGGTAAAGGGTTACCATTATAAGTTCCATCCCATCCTATACCATCTGCAGCGATTTGTTTCAGCAATTTACCGTAACGATCAAATATAAAAATCTGAGCATTGGGTTCTATAGTGAATGAAACACCTATCAATTGCCAGAAATCGTGGTAGTTATCATTATTAGGAGTAAAATATCGAGGATAACCTATGATGCTGAAATCCTGACGTACTGTTCCACAACCATTTTTATCTCTTACATATAAGGTATAGAATCCTGGAGATAGGTCAGTGAAAATAGGACTGTCTTGAAAAGGTTCCTCTAAACTTACTCGATATTCATAATCTCCCAGACCACTCACACTTGCAGTTGCCGTTCCATTACTAGAAGTTCCAGCATGAACAATATCTATACTATTGATTGTAGCCTGATCACTTATAATAACAGTTACAACTCTATTACTAGTACAACCATTTAAATCTGTTACGGCAACAGTGTAATCACCACCTGCTATTACTTGAATACTAAATGTGTTTTCACTAGTGTTCCATACATAAGTGTAGTCTGCTGGTGTACCTGTAATAATTCCTGCATCTATAGTTAACGGTTGTGGATTGTTACCACAGTAGTCCACTAACTCTACAGGTTCAATAACGGGCAAATCGTTCACCGTTAAATTTACTTCACTAATTCCAAAACAGTTTCCATCAGGAGATTCTGCTCTTGCAAAAATGATTTGATTATTAGGGATTGTGTTTGTGAAAGTTGTAGGTAGTACATTTTGCTCTGTTAACGCATCATTTAAAGTTTCGTAATAATTAACTGTAACGTTTGCTGGTGCTGTAATTAGTACGGAAGAATCTGCATTTGATAAATCAAATATCGTAAGTCCGTCTGCAGTTCCATCATCATCACAACCTATCAATACGGTATCTTGAGCATCACTAGCACTTACAGAAAGTGTTACTTGAGATGTTGTAAAGCATCCTGTGGTATCGTCTGTTACTCTCGCAATAATTATTTGTAAAGGAGTTGTGTTTGTATAACTTATGTTATCGAGTGATGATACATTATTATCGGCATCGTTTTGATCGATATGATATGTTACCGTTACTCCTGTTGCTGATGCTGTAATTGTATCATCAAATTCTGAAAGATTGAATAATGTTCTACTATCCAAAGTTCCATCCTCGTCGCATTGAAATGCGTTTGTATCGTTTGCAACCGGTTTAGGGTTGACAATCAAACCAAAACTAGTAGTGGCTGCACAATCGTTTTGCGCATTATTAATTAGTCGTACAAAAACAGTTTGATTAAAAGGTGTTGTGTTGGTGTAGTTAACGGGCAATGTTCCGTTACCAGAGTCGGCATCTAATTGAGACGCGTGATAACTAATAGTGAAGTCAGCTGTTGATTGTGTGTCAAAAACTCCAGCAGATTGTTGACTTAAATCAAAAGATTGAAATCCATCAAAATCATCATCACATACCTCTAGATCATTTACTGTATTTGCAACAGGTTGCGCAAATATTTCAATATCAAAACTAGTGGTGTTAAAACAATCTTCATTGTTATTATTTGATATACGAGAAAAGACGGTTTGTACCGCTATGTTAGTGCTATATGGTAATAAAATAGGATTTGATCGATTATCAGCATCCATTTGAGAGTTAAAGTATTCTATGTTGAATATAGTGCCGTCTTGACTTGCCAAAATTTGTGGAGTTGCAATTGATTCTAAATCAATTGATTCTGTCCCATCATTATTTAAATCACAAACAGCAATATTAGTAATGGTATTTGCAACAGGTGTATCAAAAATCTCCACGTTTCTACGGAATATTCTAGTAACACCACTACTAGTTAATGATAAAACTACATTATAAATACCTGGCAAGGCATAGACATGAGTAGGACTCTCTAGTGCAGAGCTCATACCGTCTCCAAAATCCCAGTTTACTAAAGTAGGTGGAGTGTCTGAATTAAATTCAAAAAAGGTGTTGTCTCCTAAGCATGTAAATTCGACTTGAATTAATGCAAAAAAGCTTTGTATAAAAGGTGGTAATCCTTGAGTGGACAGTCTTCCCGAAAGAGGAATTGCATCATGTACATAATTACAACCTATTCCTACAGTATTAGGGTTATTAATAACTCCTAAAAAGGACCTACCTTGAGTAAAATTATCGGAAAGTGCTCTATATATACGACCGTCAATACCTAATTGTAAACTACCTCTGTAACCAACTCGTGTGTCTATTTCTTGCCCCATTAAGATGCCTGGAATGGTTGGTGGTACAGTAATTTCAAACTGAGTTAATGTTGTGGAGTGATTTGCTGGTGGAGCAGTTGCTGCTACTGTGTTTGTGGCAGTAATATAGGCTAAACTACTATCAGGAGAAAATTCTACACCATAACCTCTAGTATTTGTGCCTAAAACAAGTCTACGTTCATTACTAACTAAACCAGTGGTTTGATCAAAATCATATAAGAAGGTTCCATTGTCTGC
Source organism: Nonlabens sp. (assembly GCA_023301395.1). Lineage (GTDB taxonomy): Bacteria > Bacteroidota > Bacteroidia > Flavobacteriales > Flavobacteriaceae > Nonlabens. Next base: position 858 of record JALZUY010000072.1, on the reverse strand, counting down.
ATTGCAAGAAATTAAATGCAAACCGTCAGGTGAAATCTTTAAATTTCCTCTAACATCTGTAACAGTAGTATTAACTTGTGAGACTGCAGGCGTGAGATTAACACCTGTAGCACTCACAGTATAGGTCAAAAAACTATCAAAAGTATTACCACCATTAGTGTTTGCTAAAAGGGTAACTAATATTTCATCATTGGTAGCATGATTGATGGCAGTTAGTTTTTCTGAGGATGAAGGAGTTAACAAATTAGGAGTGTTAATATTAGTAGTCACAGCACCTAATCCTGCGTTTAAAGAAATATCAACTTCATAATAATTTGCTTCTCTACTGCCGCCACCTTGAAAAAAGGTATCAACTGTGAAAATGTAATAAATATTTGAATCTTGTGGCTTTGGTATAATTATAGCGCTTTGAGTGCTTGATGGATTTCCCCTTAAACCTACACCATTTTGCATTACTTGATGAACTCTATTAAAAACAGTAGAACCATCAGTATAGAATAAAAGATTCCCGTTAGAATCAGAGATAGATGCACATCCTTCATTTGTACTTACCTGACCATTAGTTAAAGCAGTAACCGCTCCAGTATTTGGGTCAAAATTTATTCCTGCGTTTTCACCAAAATACCAATTTGACGCTTGTAATTGAGCAGTCGTAAACTGAGAGACTGTTATCATTACAAAAATCAAAATCGTGACTATTTTCCTTTTCATAAAAATCATAGCTGCGAAATTAATAATTAACTATCACAATTTTATCTTAATTGTGACAGCATTTATTCCAAAATGGAGATCATAACTTAATCTATAAATCTCTCTTTTTAATTAATAAATAGGACCAATAAATAAACAAGAAACTAC
>JALZUY010000071.1 GCA_023301395.1 Nonlabens sp. | reverse complement strand
GCCTTATCCATGTTTCCTGCATTAAAGGCATAACTAGCTGCCTCGTCCCAAGTCTCTTGTTTAAAACCTTTTGGATTACGTAAATCATTTGCTATATCTTCCATAACAATATCCTCAACTGCTACTTCAATCTTTACAGGTATTTCTTTTTTTGCCCATTTAAGACTAGCAACTGTACTTGTAGCATCTACGGTGTCAAAACTATAAGTCAACATTTCAACTGAATCATTAATATTTTTTGATTTCACATTAAAACGTAATACGTCTTCAGCTTGATCATAATAATAACTTCCCCATGAGGTAGTGTTGTTAGATAAAATTCCAGTGACATCACCATTTTCTTCTATTGCAAAAAATAGCGCATATTTTCCAGCGTCAACATCTTTACCTTCAATTCTCACATCGTGAGTAAACTCTATTGTAGTATTATAATCTGCACCTGCACGCCAAGGAGCAGATTTAGACGTTCCAAAGCCAAGATCATTAAAACCATAAGGAACTAATTTACCCCATATTTCTCTTCCTTTCACATAAGGTCTATTGTAGTGAATGGTAATATCTGTAATACCTACACGTTGAGTTACTTCTGCTTCTGGACTGCCAGCAGGTAATGTCAATTGTGCATTTAAATTTGTTGTAAAACTCAAAAGAACTAGTAATAGTACTAAAGAGGATTTAGAGTAGATTGTTTTCATTGAAAATCGTTTTTATGATTAACTAAATTAAAGACTAAAGTATCCATACTTAGAATTGATCTCAGTTAGAACTGTGTTAAAAAAAAACTGACCTAGTAATTTCAAAAAATATACAAACAAAGAAACGTTCAAGATTAGTACTTACATTTGACCAGTAAATAAAACAGTAATCAAAACACATGACTAAATGATAATTGAAATACGCGCAGCCTTTGAAACAGAAATTGAAACTTTATTAAATTTTGAAAAAGGAATTGTGGAGGCTGAAAGGCCTTATGATAATACATTAAAGGAAGGCGAAATTCATTATTATGATCTTATAGAACTTATTAAAAGTACGGATGCTGAAGTGCTAGTAGCTGTTGTTAATGATGAAATAGTAGGATCTGGTTATGCAAAAATTTTAAAAGCTCAACCTTATCAAAAATATAATGAATATGCCTATTTGGGTTTTATGTATGTAAAGCCGGCATTTCGTCACCAAGGTGTCAATCAAAAAGTGGTAAAGCAACTTATCAAATGGGCTAAAAATCGAAATCTTACAGAAGTACGATTGGAAGTTTATGATGAAAACACAATTGCTAAAAATGCATATCTAAAAGCAGGATTTAAGCCCAATTTAGTAGAAATGCGCGTAGAAATTTAATAGGAAGAATAACTCTTCATTCTTTAACTTAGTCGCTACAAAAACAATCTAAATGAAAAGGCTCCTCATTCTAGCTATAATTAGCATATTCACTCTCACCAGCTGTTAAGAAACCAAAGAAGAAAAAGAACCAACTAAAAACTATGCGCTAGAGTTGCATTCTTTTACAGCACCTAATGAATCGGTAACAACACAATTAAAAATATTAAAGTGTACTATTAAACCATCCACCAAAATAACAGTCTAATCTCCAAAACAGCCCATCTTTATGAAAACCATTTACTCTAGAATACTTACTATTTCTATCTTCATAAACGTATTCTTCCTAAATGCTCAAGTAAGTACACAATATGGTCCAGATAGTTTTGTGAAAATTGAAAATAACTCTGGTGGTTTTATGGCAGGTTTAGATTCTGGTGATCGATTTAGTAGAGATCATGATCAAGCTGGAGATATTAATGGTGATGGTATTATAGATCTAGTGGTAGGTGCTCGTTCTGATGATGATGGCGCAACAGACGCAGGAGCTGTTTATATTCTTTTTATGAATAATGATGGCACTGTTCAATCCAATCAAAAGATCTCCATGCTTCAAGGTGGTTTTACAGAGACTTTAAGCGCCAGTAACTTTTTTGGTTATGGAGTTGCAGGAATAGGCGATTATGATAATGATGGTGTTCCAGACATTGCAGTATCTGCTCCAGCATCTGGAAATCGAGCCTTATATATCATCCATTTGAACACAAATGGAACGGTAAAAAGCTATGTGAAAAACATTAATATTATTGCTCAAGGTTTATCTGCTATAGGAGATTTAAATAATGATGGCCGTATCGACATAGTCGCATGTGATCCAGGTTCAGACGTAGGTGGAACTAATACCGGTGCGATAAGTATACTATTCTTAAACAGCAGTTCACAAGTAATGCCTGCGCAAACGGTTTTGATAGATCCATCAAATGGTGGATTAGGTACTGGATTAAATGCTGGAGATCAATTTGGAGGACGAGAAGTGGCTATGCTTGGAGATCTAGATAATGATGGTACATTAGAAATGGCCGTAGGCGCTTTTATGTCTGATGGCGGTAAAGGAGCAATCTGGATGTTATCTCTAGACAGTACTACATTTAACGTCGTTTCTAAACTTAAAATTACTGAAGGATTAAATGGTTTTACAGATACACTAACAACCGGTGCAAATCCTAATGGAACATCTGGAGCGAGTTTTGGTCATTCTTTGTGTAAAGTAGGTGATTTAAATGGTGATGGCGTTCCTGATTTAATGACTGGTGCTAACCAGCAAAACGAAGGTTGGGGCTATATTTTATATTTAAACGCAGACAAAACAGTAAAAACCTTTACTCGCATTAATAATCTAGATGGTGGTTTTGGACTAGTATTAGATCCACAAGAGCGTTTCTCACGTTCCATTTCTTTTATAGGTGATTTACGAGGTGATGGAACAGTTGCTGTAAATTACGGTGGTGGCGCTGGAGGAACTGGAACCTTATATCTATTATTTTTAAAGCCATGTGATTTTAACCAGCAACCTGGATTCAATCGCTGGAGTGGTGGAAATATTTTGTTTTCAAATTGGAATCATGGCTCTCAAATGCTTAATGGTGATTCCTTAACCTTTGAACAATGTACGTTTAAGGCATTTGAAACAGACGCTGCAAATATGACTTATAATGTAAACGATGGTAGATGTATTTGTATGGACGATAACGCAACACTAGCAGTAAGTACAGAACAAAGTATCGCATACACAAATCAATGTTTTAGCGGCATTTTATCAAATGATCTTCAAGAACTAACTCCTAATCAAACAGTTGTTTACCCAAACCCTACCCATTCATTACTCACTTTAGAAACTAGTCATAGCACATTTACTGATAGTGATCATTTAGAGCTCTACTCTATCCTAGGAAAAAAACTTTATACTTCTAGTTTAAACGCACAACTTACCTCTATCGATTTATCGAGCTATCCACAAGGTTTATATATGTTAATGGCACATATTAATGGAGTAACTACATCTTTTAAAATTATAAAAGATTAAAAGAACGGATAAAATGAATTAATCCATCCATATTTAGTGGTTTTATACGATTTGCTTTTTCTTACTTTAGCAACTCTAAAAAAACAAAATGAAAAAGGCACTAATTCTAGTTCTCATCAGTATATTAACACTCGCAAGCTGCCAAGAAACCAAAAAGGAAATAACATCTACTAAAATGTATGCGGTAGAGTTGCATTCCTTTGCAGTGCCTGATGATGCGGTTACAACACACCTAAATTTAGACATTGATGTAGATTTTGACACACAAGTCATCAGTGGAACTGCGAGTTATGACATCACAAACAATGGTGCTAGCCAAATCATTCTAGACAGTAAATTTCTAGACATTAAAGACGTCACTGCAAATGGTGTGAAAACAACTTTTAAGCTCGGTAAAATGAACGAGAAACTAGGTCAGTCATTAACCATAGACATTAAAGAAAGTACAACTAAGATTGCCATTACTTACAACACCACAGCACAAACTGAAGCCTTACAATGGCTCAACGCACAACAAACTGCAGACAAGACTCATCCTTTTCTATTCACGCAAGGTCAAGCGATTTTAACACGCACTTGGATTCCTATTCAGGACAGTCCGCAAATACGTATTACTTATGATGCTATTGTAAAAGTTCCAAAAGAACTCATGGCGGTGATGAGTGCTGAGAATCCTAAAGAAAAAAATGCAAATGGAGTATATAATTTCAAAATGGAACAACCTATTCCAGCGTACCTCATCGCACTTGCTATAGGTGATATTGAGTACAAAGGGATAAGTAATAGAACTGGTGTTTATGCAGAGAAGTCCATGATTGAAAAAGTCCACACAGAGTTCTCTGACATGGAAAAAATGGTGCTTGCTGCAGAGAATTTATACGGCGCATACGACTGGGAACAGTTTGATGTGATTGTATTGCCACCTAGTTTTCCTTTTGGTGGAATGGAAAATCCGCGATTAACATTTGCAACTCCTACTGTAATTGCTGGTGATAAAAGTTTAACATCACTTGTTGCGCATGAACTGGCACATTCTTGGTCTGGTAATTTGGTGACTAATGCGACTTGGAACGACTTCTGGCTCAATGAAGGTTTTACCGTTTATTTTGAAATACGCATTATGGAAGCTCTTTATGGAAAAGAGCGTGCAAATATGCTGGCATTAATAGGTCGTCAGGACTTAGAAGATGAACTAGAAGCATTAAAAGAAACACCTAATGACACCAAGTTAAAACTAGATTTAAAAGGTCGTAATCCGGATGACGGTATGAATAGCATTGCTTATGATAAAGGTTATTTATTCTTGCGAACACTAGAAGAAAAAGTAGGTCGTACAGAAATGGACGCTTTCCTAAAGTCCTATTTTAAGAAGAATGCCTTTTCTACTACAAACACAGAGGATTTTATTACTTACCTCAACACTAACTTACTAGAAAAGAACAATATCACCTTCAATACTGATGAGTGGATTTACCAACCAGGCGTTCCAGAAAACGCTGCTATTATTGAGTCCGATGCGTTTAGTAATGTAGAAAAGACGTTACAAAACTTTATAAACACAAACAAAATAGACGTTGATGTCACAGCAAAATGGACTCCACAAGAATGGGTACATTTCGTTCGTAATTTCCCAGAGGATATTTCAGTAGATCAAATGCAAAAGTTAGACAATACCTTCAGTTTGACTGAGTCGACTAACTCGTACATCGCCATGGTTTGGTATGAGCAATCTATTTTGAACAACTATCATGGTAACAACGTAGACACAAATATCTCAGAATTCTTAAATACCGTAGGACGTCGCTGGTATGTGACTACTCTTTTTAACGCTTTCGCGAAAGCGGAACGCAAACAAGAAGCACTGGAAATTTACAAAACCGCAAGAGCAAACTATCATTCTGTAACAGCAAATACGGTAGATGAAATGTTGGGATTGTAAGGCTGCTTAAAACAGACTGAAAACACCCTTTGCCTATCGGCATTTCCCTCAAGGGAAAATCATACTTTCTAGTTTTGATTATTAGATAATTTCAATCAACTATTTATCATCTTCCCTTGAGGGAAGAAAGGAGATGGGTGTTTGCGATCTTATCAAATCCATATGTCATTACCATTAATTTAACGCAACTGTCTATTATTGTGTTAGGATGCTAATCATTTCAAAAGTATCTTACTGCACTATAAAAACAGTTGCTCCAATTCAAGTATTATGAAGACTTCTATCACAGTTCAAGATTCACTTTTACCATTTCTTCCATTACTGTACATCGCATGGGCTGATGGCGTTCTCGAAGAAAACGAAATTGCATAC
>JALZUY010000070.1 GCA_023301395.1 Nonlabens sp. | reverse complement strand
TTAGATTATGAGACGGTTTTTGCAAGTGTAAAAAAATGTGGTAAATGTCTTGTTGTTACTGAAGAACCTAGTGATAACGGATTTTCTAGAGGTTTACAGGGTCGTATACAAGAAGAATGTTTTAAGCACATCGATGCTCCAGTAATGGTGATAGGTTCTGAAAATATGCCTGCGATTCCATTAAATTCTGTCCTAGAAGAAACGATGATCCCTAACACTGAAAAGGTGAAAGTAAAGATTGAGGAGATATTGAGGTATTAATTTTTAACTTATGGAATTTCCATTAATGAATGTTTCTTTTGAAAACTGGCATGAAGGATATACAGAATTCTCAACTGTTTTTATTAAAGATGATAAAGTTAATTTCAGGAATAGAAATAAATTTCAAGATCAAAAATATATAGATTGTAATGGTGATGTTTATAAAGTGTTGTCAGTCATGTTTTTAGGGGATTCTTGGAAAAAGCTTTTGAAATTTATTCCTGGTTTCTATAAAGGTAATTTAGTATTTGATAAAACAAAGGAAATCATACTTATTGAAGATCTGAAAAAAGATGTTTTAATAAAATTTAAAGATGCTTTATCAGTAGATGAAAGCTATAAAAATTTATATATCACAAGAGTAGAAAATGCTAAGTCATTTAAGCAAGTTGTAGATTTTCATTAATTATGAAATGACTGAAAATCAAATTTATTAACTTATGAAATACAGTTCCATATTAAGAAAAAACAAATTCAAAATTATAGGATATATATTTCTATTTTCCTTTATAATATTTTGTGAATCTTGTTTTACGATGCGCCATTCAAACAAAGAAACTCGTCAAAGCTTTGAACTGGCAAATATGGAGTATACAGACACGACTGCTGTTATAAACAATCAACAAATACATTACATACAAACTGGTAAACAAGATAAAGAATTGTTAGTATTTGTACATGGATCGCCTGGTAGTTGGAATGCATTTGAGAGGTATATACAGGATAGCTTATTGTTAGAGCGTTACCAGATGATTTCGGTGGATCGACCTGGATTTGGTTTCAGTGATTATCGAGATGCTAAAAACTTAGAAGATCAAGCAAAAACTCTTAATGCTTTTTTGAAACAAATTAAGAAAAATAACCAGAGTGTCACCTTAATAGGTCATTCTTACGGAAGTCCATTAATTGCAAAAATGGCGGTTTTAGATTCACTAGCATATGAGAATTTAGTCATACTCGCTGGAGCGCTAGATCCTAAAGCTGAAAAGCCAGAAAAATGGAGGCCTGTAATAGCTTCTTTTCCTCTTAAGTATTTGGTTCCAGGAGCGTTGAGAACTTCAAATAAAGAATTGATATGGCTCAAAGATGATTTGTACATACTAGATAAAGAGCTAGATAAAATCACTTCTAATATATATATTGTTCATGGTACACTAGATGAACTCGTGCCGTTTGAAAATGTTAAATATATGGAGACTAAGTTTATCAATGCAAAAAAACTTCAAACAGATGCTATTGATAGTGCTAATCATTTTATTCCATGGCGACATTATGGTAGAATACGTGACTCGTTATTGAAGTTGTAGTATAAGCGATCACAGAATAAACATAGAGTGAATAGTTTACTTTTGAAAATAAGCATTGTATCATCCTCATATCAAATTTGATATCTTTGAGTTTTATAGCTTTTAATGTTTTTAATTAGTTAGATTCAACCCATAGGATATAAATTAATGTTTATAAAATTCATCAATTATATTGAAAGTAGAACTAGCTCCTTTGATTTTAGATCACTAGCTTTATGGAGAATCATTACTGGTTTTGCAGTTCTTTATGATTTGATTTTCTATAAATTACTATTTCTTGATAAGTATTATTTTTCAAATTATTTAAGACCAGAGTCAGCTTTAAAGCCTTACTATGGGAATAGTTTTGATATATTGAGCGCAATTGGTTAAACAGGTTTTACTATTTTTATATGTGTTGTAATTTTGCTTTCTTTTTGTTTTACCATTGGTGTATTTGATAAGTATGTTAAGCCTCTATTGTTTATTTGCTACAGTCTCATTTTAGTCAATAGCTTTTATTTAATTGCTGGTTTTCATTTCATGGTATTAGTATCTCTTTTTTGGAGTATTTTTTTACCTACTAGTGTGATTTGGAGTTTTAGGAAAAGCAAAAATATTTCTATACATCCGCTTGCTTTAAATGGTTTGTATCTTCAAATTGCGTTGATTTACTTGACTAGTTTCTTAGTTAAAAATGGCGAAATATGGCTAGATGGTAACGCTATAGAATTAGTAGTGCAAGATGAGTATTATGCAGCAGGTTTGGGATTTAAACTTAGGAACTACCCTTTGATTTTAAAGCTGTTTAATTACATAGCACTAATTTGGGAATTCTTGATTCCAGTATTTATTTTATGGCCTTTTAAACGCAATTTAAAAATCATTGCTGCTGTAATGATTACTCTATTTCATCTAGGATTATTACTGATAGCACAAGTTGGGCCGTTTTGGATTATAGGTCTTGCGTTTAGTGCAGCTCTTTTACCGCAAGAGTTTTGGGAACATTGTAAGTTTTCAAAGATGAACTTACCAGTACAAGTATTTGAACCATTAATAGAAAAGTCTACGGATTATTTTAAGACGGTCGTATTGTTCTTTTTTATAGCTATAATGGTAAAAGGCAATTTGAGATACTGGTATATAGAAAGTTATGTGAGTCCGTTAATGTGTTCTATTCCAGGTAGTGCTAGTGCTACATTGTTTCAAAAAACATGGATTCCTTCTTATTTTCTTTATGGTTTTAAAGATCAACCATGGTTGTTTTTTCAAATGACTACCGTATCTGATTTAGGATTGTTTGTCATCGTAGAAGAAGATAAAACGGGAGTTTTTTCCTTAAACGGAATTGATATAGCACAAAAAAATGATGGACTCGATAATATTTCAAATCTTAAATTTAAAAACGGATTTGATAATAATCTAAGACTTACAGACTATTTATATATGGTCAGTTTAAAAAGTAATTATGACCGGTTTAAAGATGAGACATATCATAAATTACTTGTAGATTACAGTCTTAAAATGGATAAAGATAAAGAAAGTGCTTTAGAGAATTTACATTTAGTCTTTTTATCAAAAATTCCTAAGTGGAATGGTACTGCTTATACTTATGATTTTATCTCGTACCCTTTTTATGAGCTAAATGTAACCGACTTTAATAAAGAATGAAAAATTTTCTAGAACATAGGATCACAAGTTTTGATTTAAGGTCAATAGGACTATTTAGAATTGCCCTAGGGTTTGCTCTTATATATAATTTGGTTTTCTATAGGTTTCCCGCGGTTGGTGTTTATTATAACAATAACGATTGGCTACCAGAGTCAAGTGCTAGTGATTATTATGGAATCAGTTTTCCATTGTTTAGATGGCTAGAAATGGACTGGTGGTATTATTTATTGCTGGTTGTTATGCTCATATTAAGCCTTCTTTTTTTGATAGGTTATAAAACTAAATGGATTACACCTTTACTTTTTGTGATGTTTGGTAGTTTGATAACTACAAACCCTTATTTGGCACATGGTGTTGAGTATTTAGAAGAAACAGCACTGTTCTGGTGTATGTTTTTACCTATGAGTCATCGTTTTACTTTGTTTAAAGATGGCGATGCTGGTTTTATGAATTTCGGTAAATTGGCTCAATTTGGTTTTCAATTTCAGTTGTTTTTAATTTATTTCTCCAGTTGGATTTTTAAAAACGGTGAGTTATGGCGCGACGGTAAAATACTTGAAATAGTATCTAAAGATTTGATTCACGCAAGATCTTTATTGCAATGGTTAGGTGATTATTCTATGATGTCTGAGGTTTCAACCTACTTAGGTTTTTATTTAGAAGTTTTTGTTTCTGTTTTTTTACTCATTTCTTTTTTTAGTGAAAAAGCAAAATTATGTGCTGCTATAGGCATTCTTTTAATGCATAGTGTCATGGCGGTATTACTTCATGTAGGGACATTTTTTCTTGTAGGTTTAGCTTTTGGATTATTGCTGTTGCCTGAGAGTTTTTGGAACTGGAGTTGTATAAAGAACAAACTAAAGCTTAGTTTAAATGAGAAATCGTTATCTATTCCTCCTAGATGGGAGAAAGCAAAAACAATATTTATAATAGGAACAATGTTTTTTATATTACAAGGTAATTTACATCACTGGAGTAAAAACAGCTATTTGAGCCCAGTTCTTTCAAAGGTTCCATTATATAATTATACAATAGGCAGGCAGTTACCAGATCCTGGTATTTTTACAGGTTTCTGGCATCAATCTTGGAAGTTTTTCCCAAACAATATTCATGCTGATTTAGGTGATTTTTTATACGTAGGATATGATGATAATGGAACGCCTTATGAATTGCGAACAGGAGAAAAGTTAAATATAACAAACTACAATGGGCTCTATAAAATGGACCCATTACCTTCAACTTCCTATTTTGGTGCAGAATTCACTTTTGGTGTTTACTATAAGTTTTATCAAGATCGATTTCCTGTTGCAACACAAAAAGGCTGGTTAGAATTGCAGCTGGATAAATACAAAGATAGAAATTCTAGTAAATCGATTTCAAAAGCAGAACTATGGAAGTTACAACGCTTTTATAGTTATAAAAACGAAAACTTGATTTTAAGAGATACACTCTTTAAATTAGTAACTATTGATAAGCCTTAAATTTAAAAGATGATCTATGAAAGTAATATTAGAAAGAAAAAACAGTGAATACTTACTTGAGGCATCAGGTGTTTCAGGTAATACGGTAATGATAGATCATAGCGGCATGGAAACTGTGCAAGGAGTTAGTCCTATGGAATTACTTCTTATGGGTGTAGGATCTTGTAGTGCGATTGATATCATTCACATTCTTAAAAAGCAACGACAAGAAATCACAAGTTACAAGGTTGAAGTAACTGGTGAGCGATATGAATTAGATGAATCTAAGCCTTTTAAATCCATGCATGTTAATGTAGTTTTAGAAGGTGATATAAGTCTTGATAAAGCAAAAAAAGCAGCAAACCTCAGCTTTGAGAAATACTGCTCTGTTTCTAAGAGTTTTGATAAATGTATTGAGATTACTTATGAGGTAAAAGTGAGTCCTACTTTTTAAATAAATTCTAACGTTATTTAATTTTTCTTTTTGATTAATTCTTTAACTAGATCTTTTAATTCCTCAATTTCTTTTTGTCTTTCTTCAATTTGTACTTGTTGTTGTTGAACTGCATTTATTAATAAATATGGAAACGCTTGGGGATTTAAAGTTCTCAAATCGGAATATCCAGCACCTTTAGTTTTTGAAACCATATAGGGTGCTATTTTTTCAAGTTCTTGTGCAATAATGCCTATTTGAGGTTTTCCTCCATCAAAGAATGGTGCATTAGCTTTATAGGTGTAATTAACGGGATGTATACTATTTACAATACCTAATCCATCTGTAAAATCCTCACCTATATTCTTGATACGTATATCAGAATTCATCAACCAAACTCCTGATGTATTACCTGTGGTTCCAACAACACTTAGTTTTTGCGTAGGTGCATTAGTATTTATACCTACATTACCATTGTTTAAAATAGTCATCCTTGCAACACTGTTTTGAGGTGTTGTGTCTGTTCCTCCAGTTGCAAATTGAATATGACCATGATCACCACTTGGACTTGTGCCAAAGCTATTGATAAAAAAAGTATTTTTTAAGGCTCCAATATATTCATTGTTACTATTATTATTAAGTCCCATCGTAGTTCTAATTCTCTTATTAGCTTGCATTAACTCAATTCTTACATTGTCGTTCTCATTGTCATCGTTAGAATCTGATTCAATAGTTAATACAGCATCTCCTATATCTTCTATAGTTTTAATGTGTAGATTACTTTCAGGACTATTTGTCCCTATTCCTATACGGTTGTCACTTCCAACTATAGTTAATGTGTTATCATCAAAGTTAAGATTAAAATTATTTTGCGTGACCATGCGGTCTCCGGCAAGTGAATCATCGTTTGAATAAATGTTCCCTATATTACCGGCTTCTACTAAGTATATCCACTCAACACCATCCCAATAATGGAAACCTCGTCCGGTTAATACATTAGTATTATATACCAGTAAGCTTACAGTGCTACCTCCAGTAATAGGCGCAATAGTAGACAAGTCTGTTATATCCACTCTAGGTATTAATACACCTTTATTTGAAGATGTAACGTCTAGAATAGATCCAGCATCAGGTATGTCTGTGCCTATTCCTATCTGTGCATAGCTCCATGTTGAAAACATGAAAATTATTACCGCAGTTATATTTAAGTTTTTATACATAATACTATTTTATCCATTTATTTAGTTAACAGTTGGATGGTTTTAATTCCTTTTTGAATTTTGGATTTCATTTGCGATCTCCATAATTTGAGCTTTTAATTTTTTTATTTCTTCTAATTGCTTTTCACCTTCTATTTGCTGTTCTTTAATCGCATTTATTAATAGATAGTTGAAAGCTTGTAGGTTAAGTGTTCTTAAGTCTGAATAACCAGCGCCTTCTGACTTTGTAATCATGTAAGGTGCTATTTTCTCCAGTTCTTGTGCAATAATTCCTATATGAGGTTTTCCTCCGTCATACAATGGCGCATTATCGCTATAATTGAAGTGAACTGGTCGTATCTTTTCCAGAACATTTAAACCGTCTGTGAAATCTTCACCGATATTTTTAATACGAGAATCAGAGTTCATGATCCAGACTCCTGATGTATTGCCCGTTTCACCATTCACCGTTAACCGTTTTTCAGGATTAGTTACACCTATTCCTACGTTGCTCTTATTTCTGTTAATGGTTATTCTTACTGTGCTGGAATTTGATGCAGATGCACTACCGCCAGTTACAAATTGAATGTTTGAATTTGCAGCACCAACACCAAAAGAATTTAAGTAAAAAGAATTACTTAGAACCTGTCCAAATTCATTTTGAGCAATTTCACTAAGTCCTAATGATCCGTTGATCCTATTGTTATCCTGTATAAATTCTATTCTAGAGTTGTCAGTTGCTTCATCGTCATTGATATTTGCTTCAATAATTAATACAGCATCTCCTACATCATCACTACTTTTAACATGTAGATTGCTTTCTGGAGAATCCGTACCTATTCCTACTTCGTTTCTGAGCCCATCTATAACTAGAGAAGCATTATCAAAATTAAGATCAAAACTACCTTGAGTGACTACTCGGTTTCCATTAAGTGTACCATCATTTGAGTAAATATCATCTCTAATTCTTGTGGAATCTAATAAACGTACCCATCGCGTTCCATTCCAAAAGTGAAAACCTTCTTTCGTGGTGCTATTAGTATTGTAAACTATTAGACTTATTTGATTTCCTCCAGAGATAGGACTTATGGTAGATAAATCACTAATGTTTACTCTAGGGATGAGAATACCCTTGTTCTCAGAGTTTAAATCCAACATAGATCCATCAGCAGGTGCATCAATATTTATACCTACTTGAGCACATAGTAATCTCAAGGATAATAGAGTAATAATAAGAAAAATAGTTTTCATGTTAAAATGTCCTTATTTACGACGATAAAGATAAACATTAAACACAAAAAGAATAAAAATAAATTAATCAATTTAATAAATTAGTCTTTTTAACTGTTTTAATAGCGTTTAGTCTATAAGGTAGCTTATTTAAGCTATAGGCTTTTCTATTACTCCTTAGTTAATATTTCTCTAGTTCGACAAGATGAGATTATTGATTTATTTTTTCAGTTGGATTTTTAAAAATGGTATTGTGGCGTGATTGAAAAGTGCTAGAAGTAGTCTCAAATGATTTGATTCACGCACGACCTATTTTTACAAGAATTAGGAAACTATCCAGGACTTGCCCAAATCTTTACATATGCTGGGTTTTATCTGGAAGTGGTTGTTTCCGTATTACTATTAATCTCTTTTTTCTTGATTGGATTTGCGGTAAGTGTATTGTTGCTACCTGAGCGTTTTTAGAATTGGAGAGTGATGCCGTTTAGATTACAGAGTCTGATCGTTCAAGATATATCCAAGTCAATAGAGAAAAGAAAACTAGTAGGTCCGATTTTCATAATAGGAGTGATGATGTTTATTTTGCAAGGGAACTTGCATCACTGGAGTAAGAATAGTTATTTGAGTCCAATACTTTCTAAAGTTCCTTTTTATAATTATACCATAGGCAGGCAATTGCCCGATCCAGGAATATTTTCCGGTTTCTGGCATTAGTCTTGGAAGTTTTTTCCTAATAATATTTATGATTATTTAGGTGATTTTATATTTATAGGTTATGATGAAAAAGGAATGCCAGTTGAATTAAGAACTGGTGAGAACTAAAATTTATCGGTGATAATTCAACTTTAGAAGTTGAGACATAACCACGGCATTCTTATTTTGGAGCTGAATTTACCTTTGGTGTTTATTATAAATTCTATCAAGATCGATTTCCTGTTTC
>JALZUY010000069.1 GCA_023301395.1 Nonlabens sp. | reverse complement strand
GCAGAGAAAGCCGAAGTAGAAGGTTTCTATCCTGCAATTGTCGTTCCTAAAGCAAGAAAAGTAGGTCCACAAATTCAAGGAACTTTTGGGCGTGCTTATAAACGTGGTGTTCCTATCGTCTTCGGTACAGATGCTGGAGTTTTTGCACACGGTAAAAATGCAAAGGAGTTTGGTTACATGCACGAAGCCGGAATGCCTATTATGGAAACCATTCAAAGTGCTACCATTACGCCAGCCATTATATTAAAAGAAGAAAACAACATAGGCCAAATCCAGCAAGGTTTCTATGCAGATATTATTGCTGTAAATGAAAACCCAGAAAAGGACGTTGCCATTCTAGAAACAATGAGTTTTGTGATGAAAGATGGTGTGGTTTATAAGAGGTAGGTTATGATTATTTCATTGGATTCTAGAAAAGAGATTTGATTTGCTAATAAGTATTCTGTTATATTCGTAGGAAAATATCATATTCAAATCTTTCAAATGAAAAATATAATTGTCATCATAATTTGCTTTTTTTTAAATATTTCTTTTGCTCAAAAAGATGATTGGAAGACAAAGTATGAACAGAAATGGGAGAATTATGATAACGGAACAAAACTTTCTGTAACTAATAATAATCTTCTTTCAATTACATATAAGATTGATTATAATCCAGTTAATTTAAAGGCTTCTATACCTAATGGTACTTATGTAGTTATACCAGGTAAAACAAAAGATTTCCTAATTGTAGATTTTACTAAAATCGATTCAAAAAAAGGGTGGAAATTCAATAAAGGAAATACGCTAGTTTATCTAGGAGATATCACAGACACTGATTATGATGAAGATTATGTTTATGATCTACCATTTGAAAAGGGAACCTCTTTTAAAGTAGCACAAGGTTATAATGGTGATATTTCTCATCAGGATAAATTTGCACTAGACTTTGATATGCCTGTAGGAACAAAAGTTTTCGCTTGTCGTGAGGGATTAGTAGTTGAGGTTGTGAGAAATAACACAAAAAATTGTGGTAAACCTAGTTGTGCGGATTATAATAACCTTATAAAGATTCTACATTCAGACGGTACGATTATGCAGTACTTACACTTTAGAAAAAATGGTGTTCGTGTTAAAGTAGGTCAAACAGTTGAAAAAGGTCAACATATTGGTTTTAGCGGTAATGTAGGATGGAGCACAGGACCACATTTACATATCGATCTGTACTTAACTGACAAGGAAAATAATTATAAAACACTAAAAACAAGTTTTAAAACTGATGAAAATGATATCACTAAGGAATTAAAACACAAGGTTACTTACACTAAAAGTTACTAGCGACTACAACGCACTATGATTCTTAAAACCTTTCTCCTCAAGATATTTCACATATTCATGAGTATTCACCGTTGCTTTTAGATCGTGCAATAAATTATAAAGTCCAAAGAACGTACGGTTGATGTACAAGAAATGCTTACTGCCACGGTTACCGTTCATTTTACGTAATTCTTTGTCGTTACTGTATTTTTCACTTAGAGAAGAAATCTCATCCCAGAAAGCACTGTCTGAAAAGTCAAAGGTCTTTTCTTGAAATGGTTTAGTAAACAAGCTCAACATCTCGTGAAATAACGCGCTGAAATAAACAATTTCTTTCTCGCTATCGTCTTTACGTAAAATCTCAAGCTCGTATAACTTAGCTTTGAAAATCTCAGGATTATTAATGCTTGCAGGAACCGCAAGTTCAAAATATGGCTGGTAGAATTCGTCCACAATTTCTTTAATACAACCAAAGTCTATGGCAATCAATTCCTCATCCTTAGATATCAAAAAATTCCCAGGATGTGGATCTGCATGAACGGCTTTTAAACCGTGCATTTGAAACATATAAAAATCCCAAAGTGTTTGCCCTAATTTATTACCAGTTGCTGTTGAGAAATCTGTTTTTGCAAACTCGCTTAAGTGCTGTCCTGTCATCCAGTCCATCGTAATAATACGCTTGCTAGAAAGCTCTGGATAATATTTAGGAAACTTCATATTAGGAATATGAGAACAAGCCTCAGTGATCTCAATACTTTGTTTTACTTCAAGTGTATAGTCTGTTTCTTCGGTTAATTTATCTTCAACCTCAGCAAAATACCGTTTGGAATCTTCACCTTTTAAGTTGAACATTTTAATAGCGATAGGCTTTACCATAGCTAGGTCACTACCTATAGACTCTGCCACACCAGGATATTGAATTTTTACAGCCAGTTCTTTGCCATCTTTAGTAGCTCTGTGAACCTGACCTATACTTGCTGCGTTTACAGAGTCTTTTGAGAATGTATCATAAATCTCTTCAGGAAAAGCGCCTTGATATTTCTTAAATGTTTTTCTAACTAATGGAGCAGAAAGTGGCGGCACGCTAAATTGTGCTAGACTAAATTTCTCTACATAAGCACCAGGTAACAAACTCTTGTCCATAGAAAGCATTTGCGCTACTTTAAGTGCGCTACCTTTTAAACTCTTGAGCCCATCATAGATATCTGTCGCATTATCTTCATCAAGCGATGAACGATCCATAGACGGATTCACGGCTTTTTTAGAATAATACTTGATATAATTGGCACCTATTTTTGCGCCAGTTTTCACTAACTCTGTGGTACGGCCTATTTTACTGGTAGGTATTTTGTCTAGTGTTTTCATAGCTTATAGATAATTCTATAACGCGGTCTTCGAGTGCCTCAGACCTCGTTTTTTCGAGCATTGAGGTTCTTGAAATGCAATTTTATAGTATTTACTTTTAAATAATTCCGCTTTCGCGAAAGCGCGACACTTAAAACCTCACGGTCATAAAAATATTAAGATGTAGAATGTGCTTAAGATGATTAAGCCATGCGTTCCTTCCAAAGGAATTTACCAAAGTCCAAAACGGCATCTAGTGGTGTGTTATCAAACACATCAAAAATGGTGTTTACAGATTTCTCGATAGCCATATCGGTCTTTTCAAAGCCGGCACTATCATCATCCATCCAGAATTTCATTAAAAACAACATTTGAATCCAAGCGCCTTCACTATAAATAGTCTCGCTGCGTTCTAGTAAAAGGTTCGTTTTATTCTCGTTGCGTTCCTGGATTAATTCCTTTGCAAATCCTTTTACGTGCTTACGCAAACCTTTTAACTGTTCCATCTTACTCATCATATGTTGATTTTCTTGCAGAGTAAACAGTACATAACTGCGGTTCAATGTTAATAGTTCAAAAAATGTGTAGAAGAAAGTAAGCATCTTCTCGCGGTTTGAGAAATGTGCATATTCTTCGTTTTTGTGAGCCACGTCCATGGTCATGGTGAAAAATGTATTCCATACATCTTTACGTAAGCTTTCAAGACTACCGAAGTGTTGATAAAATTCCTGCTCAGACATTTTGTTGTCTTTGGCAAATTTATAAACCGTTTTAGGCATTTTTTCATGCTCTAAGACATAATCCATATAAGCTGTTAAGATATCATGCTTAGTAATTTCTTTCTTTTTAGGATTCTTTTTTACTGGAGTTTTCTTTGCAGTTGCCATAGTATAATGCTTTGATGTAAAGATACAAACTGTTTAACTTATGTGTGTGTATGTTTAAACAAAACTATGTTAAGGTTTTGGTGTAGAAAAGAGTGCTATTCTATTTTTTTGATAAGATTTTCTTCAACTAGGCAATTGATTACATTTTCTATTTGTAATTCCATATCCCCTAAATTAATTAGATTTATATTATAGTTTACAGATGAGTTTATTTGATAATAATTTTTTATTTCACTTGAAGGAAAGTATATTTTCATAGATTGAATAATCTCTCCATTTTCAAGTTTGAAATAATTTGTATTGGAACTAATAGTGTTTTTATCTTTTGAAAAAATTGAACTTTCCGAATATTCGATAGTATAATCATCACACTTAAATGTGTTTACGGTGTTATTTAAGGATAATAAGCCAAACAATATGAATCCAGAATTCCAAAGGATATGAGCGATAATAGAGTAACTTATGCCGAATTTAATTCTAATTATTCCAAATAAAAGACCAGTACCCAAGAAATATAAAAATAATGATATAAATCCTAACAAAGGGATAGTGGATTGTATAAAGTGAAATAAGGAAAACAGTATTGAACTGAGCACCAATTGAATTATTAAGTTTTTTCTTTTACTAATTAAAGGTAAATAAGCAACTGCAATGCCGATAATTAGGAAAAGAATTAAAAGGTATAAATCATTATAAAAATTAAATATTGTTAAAGTAGAAAAAATAGTTACGCCAACAGCTATTGTTTTTTTGGAGCTATTTAAGTACAGTCTAAAACCTAATTCTTCTAAAATAGGTACAAAGAGACCTGCAAGCAGCAATTCAAGATATAATGAGTTTAAATATTCGCGTTGATAAAACCCTTGTCTAAAATCACCGAAATCAATAATCTTAAGAAACAATAAATATTGGCAGATAAAAATACCTGCCAATATGAATATGATTATTAAAAACTTGTTATATCGTTTATTCAGCACCATCTTTTAAACATTTAACAGTACATCCTCCACCTTCTGTAACAGTAACCTCTGGAGTTCTACCTTGATTAATACAAGCTTGCATGGCGGCGTCACAACTGCTTAATCTTCTATGCTCTCTAGCTGCTCCAATTATCTCTTCAATAGTCTCTGACACTGCATCGAATAGAGAACAAATCGGACAAGGAAAGGAATTTACTTGAAATGAGTCACTGCCTAGTTGCGCTTGTCCATCTATTAAATCACCGTTTTCATAAAGATCAAACACAAATTTATTGTTTGTTTCGTCCACAACAATGTTCTTTAGGATATAAGTATCGTTATGAACAGTATTTGTCACAATAATCTCATTATTATTTTGGTCAAACGAACTTTCAGAAATACTATTTATATCTTCAAAGATAAAATCTTTCCTAACTTCAGTGGATAAATCGTTTAATTTGTTTTTAAAGCCATCGTTGGTAATTTGATAATTGGAACTGGTATAATTCTAAACACTTTCAGAAGAGTTTTTCAAAATTTCAACCTAATTCGATTCATTGAGGTTTTCATCAGTTGAACAAGAAATTGTTAATGCAGTAAAAAGTACTGCAATTGTTGTTTTTAAGATTTTCATAGTTTTTTTTATTAAATTAATATATAATAATACTACTTTTCTGTTTTTTTTTTTGTTAAGGAAGAATTAAAACTAATTTTATAATTTTTTGTTTTAAAAAAAAACACCTCTTGAAGTATTCAAGAGGTGTTTTCTAGATTGATAGTGTATTGCTATTTAAGGTTTCTTAACAGCCACTGGTTCTTTATTTACCCATGTGTTAACAGAAACAATTGCATTATTACTATAATCTACTTCAGTAAGTTGCTCATTATTCCAGAAAAACCATTTTCCAGCTTTCTCACCATTTTGATATTCGGCTTGAGCGCTTTTTTGACCTTCTAGGTTATATGAAATCCATTCACCATGTCTTTCATTGTTTTTATTAAACGTTCCTACTTGAGCAACCTCACCGTTAGAGTAGAAATAAGTTGCTTTTATAGTCCCGTCGTTTTGTTTTTCAAACTGTGGTTTTACATCTTGTGCCATTGCAATAACTCCTACAAAAAGTGCACATATAAAAATAAATTTCTTCATCATTCCATCATTTTAGATACTCAAAGTTAACTTTAAATGCGTTTATAAGCAACAATTAGTTAACATTAAATTTACATTAAACCTGTAATTAATTGATAATCAATATATTAATTATTTATGAAATCAATACTTAAATGTTGTAAAATCACAAAAACTGTTAGAATATTTACTTTATTGCTGCTAGAGATGTGTAAAATCGGCTTATTTTTGCAGGCTTATTAGACTTATAGATATGTATAGATCACACGATTGTGGTAGCCTGAGCGCTAGCGATATAAATAACGAAGTAACACTTGCCGGTTGGGTTCAAAAAAGCCGTGATAAAGGTTTTATGGTTTGGGTGGATTTGAGAGATCGTTACGGGATTACTCAACTCATCTTTGATGAAGAACGCACAGACAAGTCTTTATTAGAAAGAGCACAAAAACTAGGTCGTGAGTTTGTAATTCAAGTGAAGGGAACTGTCATTGAGCGCGAGTCTAAAAACGCTAAAATGTCTACCGGTGATGTGGAGATTTTAGTAAAAGAATTAAACATATTAAGCGAGTCCAAAACGCCACCTTTTACTATCGAGGATAAAACCGATGGTGGAGAAGAGTTGCGAATGAAATACCGCTATTTGGACATACGTCGTAATCCAGTGCGTGAGAATTTGATCTTCCGCTCTAAGGTTGCGATGGAAGTACGTAATTTTCTAGCAGGTAAAGATTTTATAGAGGTAGAAACGCCTGTGCTTATTAAGTCCACGCCAGAAGGTGCTCGCGATTTTGTAGTACCATCACGTATGAATGAAGGGCAATTTTATGCCTTACCACAATCGCCACAAACTTTTAAGCAACTGCTTATGGTAGGTGGAATGGATAAGTATTTCCAGATTGTGAAATGTTTCCGTGATGAGGATCTACGTGCAGATCGCCAACCTGAGTTTACACAAATAGATTGTGAGATGTCATTTGTAGAACAAGAAGATGTGTTGAACATCTTTGAGGAAATGACACGTCACTTATTGAAAAAAGTAAAGAACATCGATATTGCCGATTTCCCTCGCATGACCTACGATCAAGCGATGAAGAATTATGGTAATGATAAACCAGATATTCGTTTTGGGATGGAATTTGGTGAGTTGAACGCTTTCGCGAAAGCGAAGGATTTCAAAATCTTTAACGAGGCAGAACTAGTAGTAGGAATAGCAGTTCCTGGTGCTAATAGTTACACGAGAAAAGATATAGATAAATTAATAGACTGGATAAGAAGACCGCAAGTAGGTGCTCTAGGAATGGTTTATGTGCGTTGCAATGAAGACGGAACGTACAAGTCTAGTGTAGATAAATTCTACGACCAAGAAGATCTTGCAAACTGGGCAAAAGCGACTGGCGCACAAGCTGGCGACCTGATTTGTGTACTGTCTGGTCCTGCAGATAAAACTAGAACGCAGTTAAGCGCCTTGAGAATGGAGCTTGCTGAGCGTTTAGGATTGCGTGATCCAGAAGTATTTGCTCCTTTATGGGTTGTAGATTTCCCATTACTAGAATGGGATGAGGATACGGCGCGCTACCACGCGATGCACCATCCATTTACTTCTCCTAAGCCAGAAGATATCGATAAGCTGGAAACTGATCCAGGAAATGTGCGCGCAAATGCATATGACCTTGTGATGAATGGGAACGAAATAGGTGGTGGATCTGTTAGAATTTTTGACAAGAAATTACAAGCATTAATGTTTGATCATTTAGGGTTTACACCTGACGAGGCAAGAGCACAGTTTGGGTTCTTAATGGACGCGTTTGAATATGGAGCGCCACCACATGCTGGATTAGCATTTGGTTTTGATAGATTAGTTTCCATCTTAGGTGGACAAGAAACAATTAGAGACTTTATCGCATTCCCTAAAAATAATAGTGGCCGCGATGTAATGATCGATGCACCTAGTGCACTGGATAACGAGCAGTTAACTGAATTGAACTTGAAGGTTACGGTTTAGTTTTTTTAAAAATATATGTCAGACTGAGTTTGTCGAAGGCGTGTTTTAAAGCGATACGTTTGTCGCATTTCGACAAGCTCAATGTGACATTTTAGAACTCCAATTTTACTTATAATCGAGCATTGAGGCACTCGAAATGTGGTATAAGTTTTTGAATCATTGAAATGTCATCCTGAGCACTTCGATAAACTCAGTACAAGCCTGTCGAAGGAGATCTAGGAATACGAATAAATCAAATGAGAATAATATCAATTTTACTGATTGCAGTAATCATCACCTTAATTATAGGTTTCTACAACTTATATAATGGTGGTGATTATGCGCTAGCTCAAAAAACGATAGGTTGCGCTGTAGTGACTTTGTTTTTTGTTATAATTCCGGCTTTTTTAATTGTACGTTATAAAGACAAGAAATTGAAATCCTTCATCTGGAATCCAGATATGATGAAGAGTGATGAAGAAGAATAGGTGTTAATTCAAGCTTCTTTTTCTAGCAAAGAATTCATTTAAAATAGCGCCACATTCTTCTTCAAGAATTCCTGAAACGACTTTGGTTTTGGGATGCAACTGCGTTCCCATTTTGAGATAACCTCTATGTTCATCGCTCGCTCCATAGACTATATTTGAAATTTGTGACCAGTAAAGCGCACCAGCACACATTTGGCAAGGTTCCAGTGTGATGTAAATAGTACAATCCTTTAAATATTTCCCGCCTATAAAACTCGCTCCTGCGGTAATGGCTTGCATCTCTGCATGTGCAGTAACATCAGTAAGTGTTTCAGTAAGGTTGTGACCTTTAGCAATAATACGGTTTTGCGTAACGATAACAGCACCTACTGGAATCTCACCACGATCCAGTGCGGTTTGCGCTTCTTGCAGCGCTTTCTTCATAAAATACTCGTGGTCGTAAGGTTCTATCATTTTATAAAAGTAAAACTAAAATCAAAATCAAAATCAATTAGAGTATGATAATTATTGAGTTCGTTTATGATTAGCACATCAACCCATTTTCAAATTAACAAATTAACCCATCAACAAATTAGTTTTCATCTTACCTTTGAGCCATGTCTCAAACACTACTTTCTCAAATCAACTCACCTGCCGACTTAAAAGCTCATAGTGTTGATGAATTAACGCAAATCGCTCAAGAATTGCGCAATTTTATTATTGAAATAGTGGCTACTAAAGAAGGACACCTAGGCGCAAGTCTAGGAGTTATTGAACTCACCATTGCTTTACATTACATATTCAACACACCAGATGATTTGCTGGTTTGGGATGTAGGTCATCAAGCTTATGGGCATAAAATATTGACAGGTAGACGCGATGTTTTTCATACGAATAGAGACTTGAATGGGATCTCTGGATTTCCTAAAAGAGAAGAAAGTTTTTATGACACCTTTGGTGTAGGACACAGTTCTACTTCTATAAGTGCGGCATTAGGAATGGCAATGGCCAGTCAGTTAAAAGGAATTGAAAGAAAGCACATTGCTGTAATAGGTGATGCTAGTATTGCTAGCGGTATGGCATTTGAAGCCTTAAATCATGCTGGTGTAAGTGGAGCAGACCTACTGGTGATACTTAATGATAACGCGATAGGAATAGATCCTGCGGTAGGAGCTTTAAAAGACTATTTAACTAAAACTAAATCTGGTAAAGAAACAGGACGCGATAATATATTTGAATCTTTAAATTTTGATTATTCGGGTCCTATAGATGGACACGATTTACCTCTATTGCTTAAAGAGCTAGAAAGACAAAAAACCTTAAAAGGACCGCGATTATTACACGTAAGAACTACTAAAGGAAAAGGCCTTAAACAGGCCGAAATAGACCAAGTACGTTATCACGCACCTGGGAAATTTGATAAAACTACGGGAAACATCACTCCAACAGACACGAGTCAATTGCCGCCTAAGTTTCAGGAGGTTTTTGGTCATACTATTGTGGAACTTGCCGAGCAAAACAAAAATATTATAGGAATCACTCCAGCCATGCCTACTGGTAGTTCTATGAAGATAATGATGGATGCGATGCCTGATAGAGCATTTGATGTAGGAATTGCAGAACAGCATGCGGTAACACTTGCAGCAGGAATGGTGACACAAGGATTGATTCCTTTTTGTAATATCTACTCTACTTTTTTACAACGTGCTTATGACCAAGTTATACATGACGTAGCGTTACAAAAATTACCTGTAATTTTCTGTCTAGATCGTGCTGGAATAGTAGGTCAAGATGGAGCGACGCATCATGGTAATTTTGATCTTGCGTTTTTAAACTGTATTCCAGATTTGATTATCGCTGCACCTATGGATGCGATTGAGTTAAGGAATTTGATGTACACGGCACAACTAGGAATAGAGTTACCTATGGCGATTAGATATCCACGAGGTCGTGGACGTATTTTAAACTGGAAACAATCTTTTCAAAAACTAGAGATAGGGAAATCGCGAGTGATTCACGAAGGTTCTAAAATTGCGATTCTTTCCATAGGCTCTACAGGCGCAATGGTAGATGATATGATAAGTGATGAAAATCTAGATATTACTCACGTAGATATGCGCTTTTTAAAACCACTTGATACTCAGGTGCTAGACGCTGTTTTTGAGCAGCACGAGCACATTATCACTATAGAAGATGGAACTGTTGTAGGTGGTTTGGGTAGTGTGGTTGTTAATTACGCTTCTGCGAAAGCGTACAAAAACAACATCTACAAACTAGGAACCCCAGACTCTTTTATACAACATGGCCCCACAAAAGATCTGCATAAAATAGCAGGAATAGATAGTGAAGCCGTATTGAAATTGATTACTGAATTATCTACTCGATAATCATTTTTAAGCCTTGGTTATAAGTGCCTTTTGTGATGCGTACAATGTAAACGCCACTTGATGGGTTGTTGAGAGCTATTCTTGATTGCTGGCTAGAAAGACTCATTCTCTCATTGAAAACTTCCTGACCGATTAGGTTATAAATGGAAACTTGTGCATCATTCAATTCGATGTTTGAAACAAGATTTAGTGTTCCATTATTAATCGAAGGAAATAATCTAACTTCATTTTTACTTAATTGCGATTCTTCAAATCCTAAGGTGTTGAATTGTCCTGTAAACATACCACGTCCATGAGTAGTTGCAAGAATAGTATTATCGCTCACTCTCAAATCTAGATCGACAATTTTCACGCTGGTCATACCATTATTAGTTTGAGTCCAAGTAGGACTAGCACTGTTGAAATCTCCAGTAACATATATTCCTTCTTCAGTTCCTAGAATTACTTCTTCTGCAAGTAATGGGTTTTTAAGAATCGCTTTTATAGGTATATCAGGAAGATTACCTTCTTTACTGCTCCAGGTTGTACCGCCATCAATGGAATACCATACGCTGTCAACACCATAATTATGCATGGTTACTAAAATTTCTTGTTCCGTTGCTCCAAATTCAATGTCTGAAACTGACCCAAGGAATTGAGATCCTGTAATTTCTGTCCATACTGGAGCTGCTGTATTTGCGTTATCTACTCGTATCAATCTTGAATTAACCGTTCCTAAAAATAATTTTGAAGAGGTAGTTGTGTGTGGAGAAACCTTCATTGCGGTAGGTCTTGAACCATTGATAAGTGGATTTGTAATGGTGCTACAGGTAGCAGCATTTGCACCTAGTCCACAGGCTAAAATGCCATTGCTTCCATTAAATGTTTGACCATTTGCAAAGAAGAAATCCAGATTTTCATCAAGTTCTGCAACATTAATAAAATCACCACCGTTTCCTTGAGAAATAGCATAAATACGACCCATTGCAAATAGTGAATTGATCGTACTACCTGGTGATACAGGATAGTCTACATAAAGGTGTGTTTGTCCTGTTACAGACAGTATGGCATAGGTTCCATCTTTATCAATATTTGTATAAGCACCATCACCACCTAAAGGATCAAAAAATGGAGCAAGACCGCTTGCTGGAGCGTCATTTGTCATTTGAGAACCATTATCTTGAGTTCCACCAGCAAAATCATCTCCGTCTGCAATGTCAGTATCTGCAATATCGCCGTAGTAGAATTGAGTTACATTATATCCATTATTTCTAGTTACTATTGAATTTGTGTTTGAAACCGCTGAGTTCAGTGAAGTAGCATAAGAAACTCCACCATCAGATCCTATAAGTGCTTGGTCAGGATTATTAGGTTTAAATGTAAGTGCATGCACATCTGCATGTACAAATGGCACGTTCAAGCCGTTTAGATTAGGGTTTTCAGACCATTTTGAAATTTGATTCCATATAGTTCCACCATTAAAAGAACGATGAAAATCTATTCCACCGGCATAAATAATTTGGTCATTTATGGGGTCGACTTCTATTACTAAATCATAAAAAGCTTGTCCTCTTGTAAAGTCTGTTGCAGGAATGCCATTGTCCGCATCGTTAGGTTCATTGATAGGTGTGATTGTTGCTAGTTTATCAGTAGAAATATATAAATCGGCTCCAGCTGCTGCTTCTACCGCAGCATAAATAAGATTTGCGTTTGTACTGGAAGTAGCTAGTTCAATGCGATCTGTTGATGCAATAAATTGATCTAGTGTCCAAGTGGTTCCATTAGTACTAGAATAAATACGTCCACCACCTTGACCTATTCCTGGAGAAGCAATTGTTCCCATGAATAGCGTGTTATCTGCTCCTATTTCAAAATCATTAGGTGTGACATAAAATGTTAACCCTGAAAAACTATATGCCATAGAAGGGTTTTCAATTCTAGTCCAAGTTACTCCATTATCTATGCTGCGGTAAAGTCCTGCGTTTTGTGCTCCTAAAATATTTGAAGGATTACCTATATTCCCATTAGGTGCTATATAAAAAGTAGATCCTACACCTACGTATATCTCGCTAGTTCCACCATTATTTTTAATAATCATGTCATTGACGTTAAAAATTCCAGCCTTGAATAAAGAGCCACCACCATTTAACGTTCCTGGTCCTGCTGGTTGAATGTTTACTTGATTCCACGTTGAGCCACCATCCATAGATTGATAAACTCCATTTCCTACTGCAGCACCTTGTGCGTATTGCTCACCAGTTCCTATAAAAATGTTTAAAGGGTTATTAGGATCTATTGCATAGGAATTTACACTTAAGTCACCAGCTATTCCAGGAATAATATTCCATGAAGAGGTTGGATTGCCTATGTTATCATTCACCCATAATCCACCACCTACACCACCTGCAAAAACACGATTGTAATCAATTCCATCACCGTTAGTAGCTCCTATATCATTTGGGTCAAAAAACACAACTCTGGTTCTTCCTCCGGTATTAAGTGGTCCACGTTCTTGCCATGCATTTACAGCATTTCCTGGAACACCATTTGTGGTATATAAGCTGGGAGCAGTTCCTTCTACAAGAAAAGGCGTTGGGATTCCCAGGGCTGGATTCATAGTCAATTCCCATTCACGTTCATTGTAAGGGTTAGGTGGGATTCCTAGTTTTTTACGTTTATCCTTAGAAAGATTTTTAGTCTCTTTAAAAGGGCTGTTTGTTAGAAAATTTTCATGACGTTCTCTCTTTTGACTAATATCGTCCGGTTGATTTGAGGCGTCCTTGTGATTTGAACAGCTGGTGATAATCAATAAAAACAATCCAAGTACTGGAATCCAAATAGAATTTTTCATAGCGTGCTTTTTAAAGCATTAAAGGTACAAAACCCTATTGTTTAATTGAGCCGTTGATAACACTAAAGAGTTGTAGTGCTCGACTATCTGTTAATGAAGCAACATAACCACAAGCGTTTAGTATGCGTTCATAGAGTGAGTCTGTATCTCGTTGTAAACCGGTACAAGTATTTAAAATAAGCTTATCGTAGCCTGATTTGTTTCCTTCAAGATCATTAACCGCAGCTGTTACTACAGCATGTAAAATGTCTGTAAGGATTTTATACCCAGCGATTTCCTTTTGGATTACTTCATCATTGCGATATACTTTATCGACAGTGATGGCTAGTATATCATCAATTTGTGGTTTGAATTGAGACTTGTCTGTTAAAGAATGTTTGTAAGAACCATTGAGAATTGATTCTTCATTTTTCATGAACACATCTACACAATCAGTAATAAGATTATTGATAGCAAGCGATCTTAGGTAAGTTAATCGTTCAGCTGTTGTAGAAAGTTGAGAATACACCTCGGACTTAATGTTTTTGCGTACTAAGTTGATTAAATATTCTAGTGCAAAATCTTCAGCAATCCAGCCTAGATTAATTCCGTCCTCAAAATCTATAATGGTGTAACAAATATCATCTGCAGCTTCTACGAGATAGGTAAGCGGATGGCGCATGTATGGTTCCATACTGGAATCAGAATTTTTAATCCCTAGTTCCTTTGCAACATCTTTGAAGTGCTCAACATCTGCTTGAAAAACGCCAAATTTCTTTTGAGATATGTGATTTGTTGGTTTTAAAGGCAAAGACTCCTTAGGATATTTTGTGAAAGCACCAAGTGTTGCATAAGAAAGACGCAAACCACCTAGAGTTCCTGGGGAATCTAGATTGAGAAGTCGGTAGCCATTTGCATTTCCTTCATAATCTATGAGATCTTGTTGCTGCTTTCGCGAAAGCGTATCCATAAATCCTTTTCCTCTACCACTAATAAAATAACTACCTATTGCTTTTTCTCCACTATGACCAAACGGTGGATTACCGATGTCATGAGCAAGTGATGCGGCAGCTACTATTGCACCAAAATCTTGCATTTTATAGCCTGCAGCCACAAGCTCTGGATGTTTTTCTAGTATGCGCTGTCCAGCCATACGACCTAATGATCGACCGACTACAGATACTTCAAGACTGTGTGTTAATCGAGTATGTACAAAACCAGTCTGACTTAGAGGAATGACCTGGGTTTTATCTTGTAAACTGCGAAAGTGTTGTGAAAAAATCACTCGATCATAATCCACTTCAAAACCTAAACGTAGTTCGTCTTGTAATTCCCGAGGTCTAGGTGCGGTGTCACCATGTCGTTTTAAAGAAAGTAAATTTTCCCAGTTCATAACAGTCATTTAAGATTGCAAGATAAGAAGGCTATCTCACAAAATAGATCTACTACACTTTACCATTTCTTAACAAATACGTTGCAGACAGTTAATACTTACATAACCTTTATGAGTGCCTTACCTATGTTTCTTTGTGTTGTATAAATTTTATGTAATGAACAAGTTAGTTTTTATTGTATTTTTTTTTTTAACTGCACTAGTGTCAGCACAAAACGGAACAGTTGCTGGGGCAATTATAGACAAGGATTATGATGATGATCCAGTTGCTTTTGCCTCTATTCAAGTAAAAGGAACCACTAAAGGAGCACAATCGGATATGGATGGTAAGTTTACCATTTCCATCGCGCCAGGAACTTACACAATTATAGTAACCTTTGTAGGAATGCAAACGG
This sequence comes from Nonlabens sp., assembly GCA_023301395.1. Classification (GTDB taxonomy): domain Bacteria; phylum Bacteroidota; class Bacteroidia; order Flavobacteriales; family Flavobacteriaceae; genus Nonlabens. Next base: position 1,743 of record JALZUY010000069.1, on the reverse strand, counting down.
TAGAATTACCGGTTACTGTTACTGAAGGGAATACAACTACTGTTGAGGTTCCGATGATTGCTGAAGCTGCTGCTCTTGAAGCAATCGTATTAAGTGTGACCAAAACACGAGAAACAGCTGCTGCTCTAATTGAAGAAAAGAAGAAATCGGTAACTATTGTGCAATCCATAGGTGCAGAAGAGCTTTCTCAAAAAGGAGTAAGTGATGCCGAAGGTGCAGTTACTAAAGTAAGTGGGGTTTCTAAACAACAAGGTGTAAAGAATGTATTTGTACGCGGATTAGGTGACCGTTATAACTCTACTTCCTTGAATGGATTACCATTACCATCTGAAGATCCTGAATATAAAAATATTGCGTTGGACTTTTTCGGTACGGACTTAATAGAGTCAGTAGATATTAATAAAGTATTTACATCAGAGATAGGTGGTGATGTAGGTGGAGCAAATATTAACATCGATTTAAAAGGCTTGTCTGGCAGAAAAGATCTTGCGGTAAGTGTTTCTACTGGAGCAAACATGCAAACTCTAGGAGAAGATTTTAAAGGAATAGATGGTGAGGGATATTTCGGTTTTAGTGATGCAGAATTACCTATAAACAACTTGAATGTATACAGTTTTGATAATAATCTTGCTGCAACAAATCAAAATAACCTAATTAACCTAGGCCTTTCTATTAAAGGAGGAAAAAGATTTGATATAGGAGATAACTACTTGAATATATACGGTCTTTTAACCTTTGATAATGGTTACAGATTTGTGGACGGAACAATACGTAATACAGGAAGTACTGGAGATATATTCTTGGATCAGGATTTTCAGAAATATCAATATGAAACTTCTCAAATAGGACAGTTTAATGTGGACTATCGTTTTGGTCAGAATAAGATTGAGTGGATTTCTATGTACATTCATAAAAACACTCAAAGTTTTGAAGATTATAATGGTATTAATAATCCTGAGCAAGATGGAGATTTAGTTTATGTAAATAGACAGCAAACTAATGATAATAATCTTTTTGTAAATCAATTACTTGCTCACTACGAGTTCTCTGATCGTTTAGAGTTAGATGTGAAAGGTTCTTTTAATGCCTTAAGAGGTAGCGAGCCAGATCGTAGAAACTTTGAGTATTTATTACGTGATGGATTCTATTCTCCTAACATTGATTCAGGTGGTAATAACCAGAGATACTTCAGTAAAATTCAAGAGAACGATTATAATGCAAATGTAAATTTGAAGTACGACTTAAATACAGGTGAGGAAGATGAAAAATTAAATTACCTAACTGTAGGTGGAGATGTAAGATGGACTCACCACGTTTTTCAAGCAACTATATTCAACCATACATTTGATACTCGTATCGCTATAGATGTAGAAAACCCTGATGCAGTATTTAACCAGCCTAATATCAATAACGGTAACTTTAGACTAGAAACGGGTCGCGGTAGTGCGATTAATCCTCAAGCATTTAATCCTTTCTATTACATAGGTGATAAAGTATTATTTGCTGGACAAGGAAATTATGTAAGAGGTCTTAATGACAAATTATTGATGAACGCAGGATTGAGATATGAAAATGTATCTCAAGAAGTGGAGTATGATACAAACATAGCAAGTAGTGCAAACGAAGGTCTTGCTGAGATTAATGAAAATCTATTTCTACCTAGCTTAGGGTTTAAGTACACAGCAAATGATAAAAACATATTCAGACTTGCAGGTAGTCGATCCTATATCATGCCTCGATTTA
>JALZUY010000068.1 GCA_023301395.1 Nonlabens sp. | reverse complement strand
ATTTTTTCATGATTTGGTTGATTCCATCCTTACTAGTAGTAGTTTCTAGTTCAAGATTAAGAATCGCAAGAGAACCGTTAGGAACAGGAACACGTATCGCGTTTGAAGTTAATTTACCTTCAAAAGATGGAAGCGCTTTACTCACCGCTTTTCCAGCACCAGTCTCTGTAATTACCATGTTCAATGCAGCGGCACGACCACGACGGTACTTACTGTGCATGTTATCCACTAGGTTTTGATCGTTTGTATAAGCGTGTATCGTCTCTAAGTGGCCTTTTACAACACCAAATGTATCTTCTACAGCTTTTAAAACAGGTGTAATAGCATTTGTAGTACAACTCGCAGCAGAGAATATGTCCACTTTATCGGGATCATTTTCTAACTGGTTCACACCATGAACGATATTAGGAATTCCTTTTCCTGGAGCAGTTAATAATACTTTATGAGCACCTTTTGCTTTTAAGTGACGTGCAAGAGCAACATCATCTCTAAAAGCACCAGTGTTATCTATAATAAGAGCATCGCTAATTCCATAAGAGGTATAATCGATATCTTCTGGCGCGTTTGCCGTAATCATCTTAACAGTCGTACCGTTGATGATTAAAGATTCGTTTTCTAAATCATAACTCACTGTTCCAGAGAAATCTCCATGAACAGAATCTTGAGCTAGGAGTGAAGCACGTTTTTCTAATACGGTAGCATCTATTTTACCACGTGTTACAATAGCACGTAATCTTAACTGGCTACCTTTTCCAGCTTTGGTCATTAATTCACGAGCGAGCAAACGGCCTATTCTACCAAAACCATATAGAACAACATCCTTAGGTTTTATATCAGTTGCTTGTTGAGCATCGCCCAGTTTACTGGCTACAAATGCCATCGCATTTTGATACTCATTGTCTTCCAGGTGGAATTCATAAGTCAACTTACCTATGTCTAGTTTTGCAGGTGGCATGTCTAGTTGTAGAATGGCTTGAGCAATTTCTACACTATCAAAAACCGAAATAGGTTTTTGAACAAATTCACCAGCATACTCATGTAGGTTGATGATCTCGCTTACGTTACGATCGATCAGCTGATTTCTAAAAAGCACCAGTTCTATAGATTTATCGTACCATAAGTCACTTACGGCTTTAATAAATGCAACTGCTGCGCGGCGCCTGTCTGTTTGAAAGGCGAGCTCTTTTTCATAAGTATCTAAGCTACTCATTGAATGGGATTTTGTGGGTTTAATTTGGATGTAAAAATACTACTTCTATAACGTTTTCGTAAATGGATGAGATTAAAGTTTTTGAGTGCTTGATATTGCTGGAAGAAACTCTTAGAATAATTTGTTTAAGCTTCATTTCAAATCCCATCCCTAGCCCTTCTCAAAAGGAAGGAAACTTAAATCTTTTCCTTTGGAAAGAATTCAATATAGGATAGTGTTGAAATCTAGGGCTTATTTATAATCTTTTTTAATTTGATCCAGGCGTTTTTTATTATCACGATCTTTAATAGCGTCTCGTTTATCGTGGATTTTTCTTCCCTTAGCAAGAGCGATATCTAGCTTAGCAAAACCTTTATCGTTGATAAACAATTTAAGAGGTATGATGGTATTACCACCAGCAATTACATCTTTTTCAAGCTTTTTAAGTTCTTTGCGGTTTAAAAGGAGCTTGCGCGACTGTTTAGGTTGGTGATTGAAGTACGTCGCATGCGAGTATTCTTGAACGGTCATGTTAATAACCCATAACTCGCCATCTTTGAATTCGCAAAAACCTTCGGCAATACTGGCCTTTCCTAGACGTATCGCTTTGATTTCTGTTCCACCTAATACGATACCGGCCATGTAAGTGTCCAGTATCTCGTATTCAAATCGCGCTTTGCGATTCTTAATCTCTATTTTTTTCTTAAATTTCATATAACATTGGCAAATATAATTTAATGGAGATAGTACATCGTTATATATTTGTGAAATGAAAAAAATACTACTCACTTTTTTATGTATTACCACATTATTCATTCAATCATGTGATGACAAACCATCTTTAACCGCTCCCGAGATTATAAATAAATCGATTAAAGCACATGGTGGCGATCTACTGGATCAATCCACTATGGAATTTACATTTAGAGGTAATGCTTATCGCGCAACTCGTGATAACGGTGCGTTTGAATACACAAGAACCCGAGTTAAAGACTCTCTTACAACCGTTGATAAACTTAATAACGATGAAAGTAATCGCACTATAAACGGAACTCTTCAACAAGTACCAGATTCTCTCATGACTCGTTATGCCAGTAGTGTGAATAGCGTTGTTTATTTTGCACAATTGCCGTATAGCCTGGACGGAAAAGCCGTTTATAAAGAATTAATAGGAACTAAATCTATAAAAAACAAGAACTATTATAAGGTAAAAGTAACTTTTGATCCTAACGGTGGTGGAGAAGATCATGATGATGAATTTGTGTACTGGATTAATCAAGAGAGCTTTTTAGTGGACTACCTGGCTTATTCTTATTGTGAGGAAGATTGTGGATACCGCTTCCGCGAAAGCGTGAACAGAAGAACCATATCTAATGTGACCATCCAGGATTATAATAATTACAAAGAGACCGTTCAAGATCCTGATTTATCAAATATGGATGACAATTACATAACTGGTGATCTCAAATTATTGAGTGAGATTAAATTGGAAAATGTAAACATTACTGAAAATACTTCTAGATTAGTAAATAACTAACTAAATGTCTGGGCGAGATCTCAATCTATAAAGACATTTAAAACATCTTGAGCTGCCTTTGCCGGCAGGCAGGCAGCACTCAAGGAGATTTAAAGTTGCTTAATAAAACACTTTCCTTATCCCTATAAAAACAAAAACCATAAATGTATATCCTAAAAAGAAAGGAAGAATAATAGCTTTTAATCCTAGAACTAACAGCACCGCGATAATAAGCAGTTGAAATCCTAGTCCAAAGGTAGAGATGCTGGTCATTAACCATTTAGGAAATATTTTCCCTGTACCTGCATTAGTGTCTAATGCATAAATAGCCTTGTCAAATAGTCCATATAAGGTTTTATACATTCCAAAAAGGATATTGACATGTTGTTGGGTAGCTGTTTATGGGGTTGGACTGTCGGACGAAGGATATGCCATCATTTGAGCAACGTGACTCCTACCCCTACGCAAGCCAAGTGTTTTTGAAACTAAAAACAGGGTTTTCGCTGTGTAATCGGTACGAAAACGAACTTGGAAAAAAATGGGGGGAAAACAGGGGGGGGGGGGG
>JALZUY010000067.1 GCA_023301395.1 Nonlabens sp. | reverse complement strand
GATATTGAATTGTATTTTTGTGGTCCACCGTTGATGAACCAAGCGGTTCAAAAAATGGGAGAAGACTTTGGTATTCCAGACGAGAGTATCCGTTTTGATGACTTTGGAGGATAAGATTACATTAAAATATTTTTAAAAAAGCCCGACTTTAAAATCGGGCTTTTTTGTGCTTTTCCTTTATTTCAAATTACATTTTTATAGGATTTATCTGTAATAGTAATTAGGAATCTTTATCCTAGATTTACCTCATATTATGAAAACAAGTTTTAGGGAGCTCGTTTCCAACACTGTAGTCTTAATTTCCATATTGTGTTGGACAACGGCTATAGGTCAAAGTAAAGTTTTTCATGAGGTGTTTACTTCACGTGATGGGCTTTCTATTGACAATATCAAAGACATTATTCAAGATGAAAATGGCTATTTATGGATAGTAGGAAATAATCTAAATAATAGAGAGATCATAGCAAAGCCTAGTTCTATATCATTACAACGTTTTGATGGCAAGAACTTTCATAATATCAAACAACCTTTTTTATCTGATCATACAGATATAAATAAGTTTACATCTTTTACCCGAAGCAATTTTGTAGTGCATGCAGGAGATGATTTAAAAAACAAATCTCTTTCAGTTTTTAATCCTTTTACTTCAAGTTTTAAGACTGTTGACATTGCTGGTTTAAAAAATGTGTCAGATGTTAGGTTTATAGATGGGACCTATTATATTCTTGCTACTATGGGGACTAATGTAGATGTATTTGCACTGGGAAAAACAGGAGAATGGATTGAAAAGTTCACTGTAGTAAATGAGGTCACATCTATAGATGTGAATAGAAATACAGTCTTCTTATCGTTTAAGAATTATTATATTTTTAGTGATAATAACTTCCCGATTACTATTACAAATAAACAAGGTGAGCTAGTAAAGAAATTCCCTTATGAAGGGTTTAATAGATCTAGAGGTTTAATCGCAAATAAATTATGGATTGAAGAGGCTTTTATAAAAGATAATAAGTTGTATGCCTTCATGAACAATGATGATAAATTATATTCTTTTAATGAAGAAGAATTAAGATTTGTGCCGGTTTATGATTCTTATTTTAAAGGTAAAAGTAGTTTAAAGACTTTTGTAGATTCAAAAGGAAATGTACTTATTGCTTTTACTCAGAATGGATTTCTCCATCTAGTTACACTAGATCAACAAGGCTTTATAACACCTTTATATAGACATTTAATTGATGGAACATCGTCAATTCAAATATGGTCTAAAGATATAGAAGATGAGTTATGGATAGCGGCTGGCAAGGATCTTCATTATTATAGATTTCCTAATAATCAATTTAATAAATATTTAGTTGATGAACAGTTAAGGGCAATTAGTCATCTAGGTAATCAAGAATATATGGTCGCAACTGAGAAAGGGCAATGGTATAAATATAATCATCTTAAAAAGACAGTTGTAGAATTCCCTCTTTTTGAAAATGGAATGCCCATAGTTCTAGGTTCATCCAGGAATATTTTTGTGGAGCAAGACACCTTATGGTCTCAATCTTCTGGATACATAGTAGCCGTTAATAAAAATAACGGTGGCTCAAGATCTTATAGACATTACCCATCTCAGTGTCTAGAAGAATTAAATGATTCTATACTTATATATGGGACAAAAAGATACAATTTAATGAGTTTTAATAAAAACACTAGAACTCACGTGCCTATTGTTCAAACAGACTCTTTGGATTTATTAGATGTTGCCATCGATGGAAATAGTCAATGGATTGTATGCGCTACTCAAAAAGGAGTTTTTAGTTATAATATTAAAACTCACAAAGCTCAACTTCACGATACAGGTCTTAAGGATAATTACCTTTTAGTCGCCGATTATCATAAGGAATATGGTTTTTTATTAGGCACACGTGATGGTGTTATCACACAATTTGATCCACAAGAAGAGTCATTTAATGTAATTTATAAAGATGAGTTGAATGCTGGAATTGCAACAATTACACCGTATCAAAATGATTTATGGATCAATACTTTTAATGGATTAGTACATTTTAATGAAAAAGGAAATAGTACTAGAAGGTATTCTACTAACGACGGTTTGTCTAATAATGAAGGGAATAGATACAGTGCGTCAACTACAAATAATGGCATATTACTAGGTAACATATTAGGACTTAATCACTTTATCCCAAGCGAGCTAGTCGCAAAACAATCCAGTGATTCTTTACGATTACTTAAAGTGCGTAAATATGATTCACAACAAAATAAGTTTGTAGTGGATTTTGATCAACACGCTTTCGCGAAAGCGAAAAAAATACACTTACCTGTTGAAAATAAACTCCTCGAGTTAGATTTTTCTCTTACCGGTCTTGATGTACTGCGTAATGAGTCCTATGAGTATAAAATGAATAATGAGGAATGGTCTTCACTGGGTGAGGTGAAAAAAATACAGTTTTTAAATCTAGCAGCTGGAGATTATAACCTTGAAATAAGAGCAAAGGACTTTTCTGGAAAAGTAATAGGTAAAACCCTTAAAATAGATATTGTATCTGAAGATTTCTTTTACAATAAATGGTGGTTTTATATGTTACTAGGATTATTTATTTTAATAGTGCTTCTTTGGTTTTTAGACCAGGAAAGAATTAAGAGTTTAATGCAAGTTAAATTTTCTCAAGATTTAATTCAAAATCAAGAAAAGGAACGATCAAGAATTGCAAAGGAACTACATGATAGTGTGGGACAACAACTCACATTAATTAAGCAAAAAGCGCAAACTCAAAAACTAGATAGTATTGCACAGTTAACTAACAATACACTGGAAGAGGTGCGCAGTATTTCTAGAAACTTATATCCCGTGATTATCAAACAACTTGGGCTTAAAGGAGCTATAGATCATCTACTATTGCAAATAGATGAGGAGACAGAGCTATTTGTGTCTGTTATGGTAGATGATATAGATGATTGTTTTACAATTGATGAATCACTAAATATTTATCGATTTATTCAAGAATGCGTTTCAAATGTTTTGAAGCATGCGAGTGCTACAACTATAGAGGTAGAAGTAGAGCAAAAAAACAAACAAGTACACATTCACATAAGAGATAACGGTAAAGGTTTTAACGTATCTAATAAAGAGGATAATAATAGCTTAGGACTTAAAACCTTACAAGAGCGTATTAGAATTTTAAATGGAGAACTAGAAATAAGGAGCTTAATCAACTCTGGTACAAGTACAATTGCAAACATCCCTATCAAATGAAATATTCCCTAAAATTATTAATCGCAGACGATCATCCTATTCTTCTCAAAGGACTTACTGATAGTCTTGCCGGAATAGGTTATGAAAATATAATCACAGCTATTAATGGCGCCCAAGCCCTTGATTTAATTATAGAACAAGAACCTGTTATTGCTATACTGGATATAGAAATGCCTATGCTAGATGGTTTTGAGGTCATTGCTAAGGCAAAAGAGTTAGGAACAAATACAAAGTTCATTATACTTACTTCTTACAAGGAAAAAGCATTTGTACTCCAGGCTCAAAAATTTAATATCCATGGTTATCTTTTAAAGGATGAAGGCATAGAAGTCGTAGATAATTGCATCACTGAGGTTGAAAAAGGAAATCAATGTTTTAGTCCTGTTTTTAATGAAGTTGTTGATATTGAAATTGTACCTCAATTAGAGAAAATTAAATTTCTTTCACCATCTGAACGCACCATTGTACGTTTCATTGCTCAAGAAAAGAATACCAAGGAGATTGCTGATATCTTAAGCATTTCTCATAGAACGGTACAAAAACATCGTACTAATATTATCCAAAAGTTGAATCTTGCTCCAGGTGTAGATTCGTTAACAGTTTGGGCTTTGGATAATAAAGAGTTTATAACTGCGATATAGTACGAATCTTACAAAAAGACTACGTACCCGTACGTAGAAATCGACATAGGGTACGTATTTCATAAAATGTTCCAAAGTCATAATTTTGTTTTTTAATGTGAATGGACTTTTGCTGACTCTCAACAGCTTAACAGCTCTAGTTTCCTCCTAATGATCAAATTATGAAAAGAGTATTACTTATTGCGTCATTAATTTTTACAAGTGCTTTGCTCAAAGCACAGTGTAATGTGGTTTATGTGAATCAAAATGCTACTGGTTTAAATGATGGTTCTAGCTGGTCAGATGCCTATATCAGCTTGCAAGATGCTATTGCAGACTCAAATACTTGTACTACCGGCAATTCTCAAATATGGGTAGCCTCAGGAACTTATAAGCCTAGTTCTACAGCTGGATTAGTTTCGACTAGTATTCCTTCAACAATAACCGCCAGAAATAATGCTTTTTTATTAAAAGGTGATATTCATTTATATGGAGGTTTTACAGGAACTGAGACCACAATAAATCAAAGAAATATAGGCCTTAATCGCACCGTTTTATCAGGTGACATAGGATTACAAAATGATAACTCAGATAATACTTACCATGTAATCATAACACTAACAGACACTAATCTACCTATCGTTGTAGACGGTTTTATAATTCAAGATGGACATGCCGATGGGTCTCTTGCTAATGTTCAGGTTTTAAATGCTCCTAATTTTTTAAGTGATATTAATGATGATACAGGTAGTGCTATAAATGTTGGTGGTGAGTTAGTGGTTAGAAATACCGTTTTTAAAGACAATTTTGGTGAAGCAGTAGGAGCTAATACTGTAAGTAGCGGCATCTTTGAAAATTGTGTTTTTGATAATAATGTTGATGGTGCTATATTATTGGTAAATGCTAATGTAACCGCAACAAACTCAGTTTTCACGCAAAATACAGGTGGTGATATAGGTGTATTTACTGCTAGTGGCGCTTCTATTACAGTTACCAACTGTTCCTTTTTCCATGCGGCTGTTAACCCATTAATTCCAGGTTACAGAATAAATATTTCAGATGCATTTGGAGGAGATTTTAGTGCTGATGTATTAATAAACAATTCTCTAGTATATGATCCTAATGGAGTCATAATTGATTATAACGGTAATTATTTCTCGACCCAAAACCCTTATTTTAATTCTACAGATCCAGATGGACCAGATAATCTATGGGGAACCGCAGATGATGGTTTACGTCTCGCTTTTAATTCAGCATTGCTTGATGTAGGAACAAATGGGTTACCTAATGAGCTAACTACTGATATTAAAGGTGATCCTAGAGTTTTTAATACCACCATAGATTTTGGTGCTTATGAGTCTCTTTCTTGTGCTACTGTTACTTTCACTACGCCTCAAGATGTATGTATGGATGCTGGTTTGCAAACTGGTCTATCTGGAGGCTTACCAGTAGGTGGTGTTTATTCAGGAACAGGAATTACAGATGATGGTAATGGTATGACCTATAGTTTTGACCCAGCGACCGCTGGTGTAGGGATGCACACCATTAACTATACACTTGTAGAACCAAATGGATGTACAAATAGTGCTAATGATACTATAGAAGTATTATCTGCCGATGCACCTATTCAACTTACCACTGAAACAGTAGATACAACAGCTTGTGGTCTTGCAAATGGGCAGGCTAGCGTAACTGTTTCAGGATGTGCTATTATTCAACCTATTACTTATTTATGGTCTAATGGTTCGACAACCGCTACAATATCTAATCTTTTTAGTGGTTTTTATACTGTTATTGTATCAGATGCGGTAGGTACAACGGCACAAGTTACCGTAATAGTTTCAGATATTGGAGCACCCATAGTTAGCATTTTCAACGCGGCAAATCCTATAACTGTATTGGGAGCAGATGGTGCCGCTACTGCAACAACTGCTGGAGGAATAGGTCCTTTTACTTATGCTTGGTCAAATGGAGAAACAACAGAAACTGCTACAAGCTTACCAAGTGGACTTAATACAGTCTTAGTAACAGCATTAAATGGTTGTCAATCTGGAACACAATTTACACTTACAGCACCATTAAATTGTGATGCTATGGTAACATTTACAGCGCCAACACCTATATGTATAGATGCTAGTGTGCAAACTGGCTTAGGTAACGTAACAGCAGCAGGCGGCGTATTTAGTGGATCAGGTGTTACAGATGATGGCAACGAAATGACCTATAGTTTTAATCCAACAACAGCGGGCATTGGCTCACATATCATAACCTATACAGATGTTAACGGTTGTACCAGTTTTGCTACTATAGAAGTTGTTGCATTACCTACGGTAACTTTTACAGCACCAGTAGATGTATGCGTAAATGCAGGAATACAAACCGGACTTAGCGGTGCTACGCCAGTGGTGAGTGTTTTATCAACAACAATTACTCTAGATATTGATTATGAAGACGTTTTTGGACCTGGCTCTCCTATGCAAGGAGATATCGTGTTTGATCCTGCTGGAACGATGTTATCAACAACCGTTAGTCTTAGCGGTAATGCCTCTGGTAATACATTTTCACTAATCAATGCGACTGTTTCGGGCGATACGATAACATTAGATTTTGGAAGTGGTGTAACAGGAAACATTGTTGCAAATAGACCAATTTTGGGAGCTTTAGGAGCTTTAAGTTTTATCTCAGGAAGTAACTTGACTCTTAGTGGAGATGATTTTGCGTTCAGTTCAGGTAATGGTACTACAAGTACAGAGACATTGGGTTCTGGTATATATACTGGTCCTGGTGTAACAGATGTGGGCAATGGAACAGCCTATAGTTTTGACCCTGCAATAGCAGGAGCAGGAATACATACCATTGAATATACGTATATAACTGACGATGGAGGCTGTACCGTTACTGCCAGTGACACTATAGAAGTCTTAGATTTTGATAATGCTTCTTTTAACTACAGTGCGACTATTTTTAACTCTAATGCTGGATTTCCTATTCCCATTATTACAGGTCTGGCAGGAGGAACATTCTCTGCAAATGCTGGACTTGTAATAGATCCTGCTACCGGTGCGATTGATACAGCTGCAACAACACCAGGAACTTATACCGTTACCTATACTACAACAGTAAATTGTATAAATAGCTCGAGTGTTACTGTTATAATTTGTGCAAACTGTACAGCTATACCAGATAACGATTTTGAACAACGTTTAATAGATTTAGGTTTAGATAATGTTATTGATGGACAGGTATTAACTGCAAATATTAATAAGTTACAAGGCCATTTTGCCGATCACAAGCAAGATCACCACTCTCGTCGTGGTCTGCTGAGAATGGTTAATCAGCGCCGCAAG
>JALZUY010000066.1 GCA_023301395.1 Nonlabens sp. | reverse complement strand
AACCATTAACACCTTATTTGAATGGTATTATATTAACGATAACAGTGATTTAACTGTTGCTGCAGATGAAGCCTTATTTGAAAATCTACTTAATAATCTTGAAGAAGAAACCTTTCTTTCAAATAACATGCAAAATGAAACTATAGGTTTTAGGCTTGCAGTATCTGACTACATTAAAATTTCAGATTTTAGTCATTTAAAAGTTCTAGCTGGTATAGGATATTCTGATGATAATTATTCCACTATTAATTTTCAAATTATTGACGATATGATGAATAATTTAGAGTCCTCTGGATTTAACAATAGTATAAATACGAGACAATTAAATTCATTCTTTAAAACTACCTATAAAACTTTATTAGCTGATTTTATTTTGGAACCTAGTTTAAGTCTTGATTATTTAGATTTAAATATTTTACAATCCCAGCAATCAGTTAATAAGCATACAATTCAAATATTACCAAGTATTAAAATAGTTTCTGATTATAGTCAGGCAGAGAAATTTACCTTTTCATCACAATATAGAATCAAACCTATATCTACAATTGCATTATTTGAGAAGTTAGATGTGCTTTCTTTTAATAGAGTTTCTTCTGGAAACCCAAATTTATTTATTACAAAGCAACATTCTTCTTATCTTAATTATAGAAATTTCAACTGGTCTAAACAGTTTAATATTTTTGGAAATATTACATACAATAGAGACATTATTTCAAATATAAATAACTCTACAATTCAATCTGGTGAGGTTGTTAATAGGTTACAAGAGTTCAATGATGATGTTCACAATCTATTTTCAAATATTCATTTTGATAAAAAAATTAAGAAAGTAAAATTATCTCTAGATACTGGTTATAGGTATACAGAGTTTGTTTCTTCTTTTAATGGTCAATTAAACACTGTTAATTCTAATAGATATAAAATAGGTAATGGTTTAGACTTTAAACTTTCAAATAAAATTGATTTAGATTTCAGTTGGTCTTATTCCTTAAGAGAAGCAAACTATGCTGATCGCCTTATTAAAACGAGTAATCTTACTTATGATTTTGAATTTAATTACAAGCCTATTAAAGGTTTTCTAGCAGCACTAGTTTTTAATTTTGAAGAATTTAAAAATAGAACAAATGATAGTACTAATAACTTCACGAGATTAGATTTTGATCTTAGATACAAATCACCAAAAGGAATGACAACCTATTTTATAGAAGTCAATAATTTAATAAATACCAATATTACTCAGTCTGTTGTGACTAATTCTTTTGTAGTAACTGAACAACGTAGTAGTTATTTTCCTAGAGTAATAACTGCTGGGATGACATATGCCTTTTAATTTTACTCACCCGTAAACTTCACCGTACTTTGTCGCTCTCGATTCACATGCAATTGAGTTACATCGGGTCTTGAATAATGACCTACTGCGTCAAAATTTTGTCGCTCTTCCAACACACGATTAAAATCTAGCGTTGCAGTAATAATTTCTTCTTTACCTATTTGTGGTTCTATGATCCATTCACCATCTGGTCCGGCAATACAACTACCGCCATTTGCGAGAATTGCAGGTGATTTCTCTAGAATTAAATCGAGATGTGGTGTGTTTGCAGGAAAATCTTCTTTAAACATCATACTGGATACAGAGAGTACAAAGGTGCGTCCTTCACGTGCTATGAATCTTGTAATGTCTTTAGTATTGTGATCGCTTCCTGGCCAGCAGGCAACGTGTAAATTAGTTCCTTGCGCATACATTGCCGCTCGAGGTAAAGGCATCCAGTTTTCCCAGCAGTTCAAACCACTTACTGTAAAGTCTTTTAATTTATGAGTTACTAATCCGTTTCCGTCGCCAGGCGACCAGGTTAGTCGCTCATCATAAGTAGGCTGCAACTTCCTGTGTACACTTTCTATGCTACCGTTTTGATTGATGTAAACCATACTGGCATAAACACTATGACCACCACGATCTCCAGGCCTTTCTATAATACCTAAATAGATGGCTATGGAGTTCGCTTTTGCAAAAGCGCATACCGCATCAAGTTCTCCATCTTCAATAGATATACTATTCAATACATAATGCCTGTGTAATTCCTTGACCTCTTTTTTATCCCATGCAGCACCATCAGTAAGCGCTAACCAAAATGGATATCCTGGCAATAATCCTTCACCAAAAACCACCAGCTCAGCGCCTTGTTTTTTAGCATCTACCAGTGTAGAAAGTATTTTATCTAGGGTTGCTTTTTTATCCAGCCATACTGGAGAAATTTGAGCGAGCGCTACGTTGATAAGATTGTTCATTAAAAGAAATTTTGAATTCGTTCTAGTATAGCTGGTAAATCAATTAATAAAATGGATAATACGCCACCTACAATAACTATTTTGAGAATTAAATGAATGAGTAGATATTCACGCTTGCGTCGCGAATTCCATAAAAGTGGTAAACAGACTAATAATGCGCCACAGATTAATGCAAAGTAATAGCGCATAAAACCTATGTCAAAATAGAGTATCAAGGCGGTAATAGGAATGATCGTTAATAAGGTAAGTACCGTGTAAAAACGCTTGCTTGCCTTTTCTCCTAATACTACCGGAATGGTATGATAATTTTGTGCAAGATCACCTCTCAAGTTTTCTAAGTCTTTTATAAGTTCACGCATGGCAAGAATTAAAAACAGGAAACTACCATGTACAAATACCACCAGATACAAATTACGGTAATACATAAAGAGTACAAAGAAAGGAGTAATTGCAAGTAGAGCAGCGGTAAGATTACCAGCAAAAAGTACCCGTTTGATTTTATGAGAATAGAACCACATCGCAAAAATATATGCAGCAAAAAACAAACCAGCTCGCCACGATACTATTAATCCCAGGATAAAAGCAATCGCATTAACTGTAAAATAAACGGTCCATAAAGTAGAACGACTTACTTGGTTTTCTAATAAAGTCTTTTGAGGTCTATTGATTAAATCTTTCTCACGATCGTAGAAATTATTGATGATATAGCCACCAGCAATCGCAGCAGCACTAGCGAGAATAATTAACCATAATTTATAATCGAGAACTATTTCCTTTACAGAAAGTTCTGGAGCAATAATAAAAACAGCAGCTAGTAACTGCGCTACAGCAATGGCAGCGATATTGTACAAACGTACTGTTGAGAACAAACTCAGTGCTTTAATGACCAGTGTTTTTATACTGGCCTTAGTACTCATAGAATATGCTTGCTCTTGATTCACCGTACTAAGTTAAGTTGTTTCAGTTTTGTAAATGATAAAGGTGTGTGAAATTGTATCGTAAAGGTTGAACACACGGGTTTTCTTTGAAAAAATGATTCTCTTTTGTGTACTATTCTTGCTTCATTAATTTTGTTTAAAAGTAAGAATTAACGCTTATTAATATTTTAAACAAAACATTTACAGTGCGTTAAAAAAAAATTAAAAACCTACTAATGGATTCTTAAAAGCCTTGTATACAAACGGTTTTTTTTTGATTTGTACTGTTTTGCAAAACATTTGATTAATTCCCCTAAGCGAGTTAAGCCGAAAATCGTTAAGAGTAGGTATAATTTAAATCGTGATTTAATCACAAAAACAATTTTTTATGAAAAAGTATTTTAAGTTTTCACCATTTTTATTTTTCGGGTTTTGCCTCATTTTAAATTCTTGTTCTCAAGCTGACCTATCAGTTTCCGCTGAAGAAAATAATAATCAGGACTTTATTTATCAAAAATCAGTTACTCAACAAAATTCTCTAATTATTCAATCTTTTGATGCTGCTATTGAAGCAAAATTGAACGATAGCACTAAGACTGAAGAAGAATTATCGCAAATTTTCTTAGAATATTTTGAAAGTAATGACGGAGAGTTAGTGACAATGGAATCTTCACAAGAAAATATTGATAATTTGATTTATAGCGATGATTACTTTGTTGTTAGTGATTTAATTAACAGTACCTCATTATATTCAACCCATATGGATTATTTGGAGTCATTAAAAAATCTATCAAATAACCTGGAAAGCTATGATCTTGACTCTCACGAATTGACTTTAGTTCAAAGTAATATTATATTTATGCAAGATTTTGTCATATACCTGAACAATCTAACATTGCAAAAATCAGGATTTTCTGCTAAATCAGATTGTGGTGGATGGTGGTCCTGTTGGGGTAATTGTGTTGCAGGTACAGTCTCTTGGGGATTAATAGGTGGTATGTCAGGTTGTGTTACGCTCGGTAGTGCAGGAGTTTTGATTGGTGGAGCAGTTACACTTATTACTGGTCCAGGTGCTGCGGTTGGTGCAAGTGCAGGAGGAATTGCTGGAACTGTAATTGGAGCATTTCATGGTGCATCAGAGTCTTGTAATTAATTAAAAAGTAAAAAAATAACTTATGAACCTAATAAAGAACTTGAATTATTTACTTTGGATTGGATGGGTTTTAAGCCTAGCCTGTACAATACAAGCATATATTTCGTATCGCAATAATATCATATTTATTGATACTGATAAAAATTGGAAATATGAGTATTCAGAAATAGGTTTTTGGGGTTTTTTCAGCATGTTTCTTATATCAAATATCTCGATAATTTTTTATTATCTTAAAGGGAAGAAACTTTTAAGTTAAACACCATCAAAATAGCGATTTATTAAAAGTTAAAAAGCCTCAATATCTTTCTTGATATTGAGGCTTTTCTTTAATGTTTTTTTAAGTTCTAAAAATTATAAACTACTTCCAGTTTATAGTCTTTTAGAGAATCTTGTGCTTTTTCAAGATCTTCTGTAAATCCTAAGATATAGCCACCACCACCAGAACCACAAAGCTTTAAGTAGTAATCACCAGTGTCCAGTCCGTTTTTCCATAGTTCATGGAATTGTGCAGGAATCATAGGTTTAAAATTATGAAGTACCGTATGAGATAGTTTTTTCACATTGCCAAAAAGCCCTTTTACATCGCCGCTCAAGAAATCGTCCACACACATATCTGTATATTTCACAAATTTATTCTTCAACATACTACGGAAACCTTCCTGCTTCATACTCTCCATAAAGATATTTACCATAGGTGCCGTTTCTCCTACAATACCAGAATCTAATAAAAACACAGCGCCTTTACCAGTGGTAGATTGTGAAGGAATATCTGCAGACTCGATATCTTCTTTACTATTAATAAGAATAGGTAAACTTAAATAAGAGTTCAATGGATCAAGTCCAGAACTTTTACCATGGAAAAAGCTTTCGATTTTTCCAAATATTACTTTTAAAATCAGCAATTTCTCGCGAGTTAAATTCTCGAGAACTGTGATTTTATCAATTGCATATTTATCATAGATAGATGCCACTAGAGCACCACTACTTCCTACACCATAACCTTGCGGTATACTAGAATCAAAAAACATTCCTGCAGCAACATCAGCCTTTAAATCATCTATGTTAAATGCTGGGAAATCGGTGTCTTCTTGCATTAACAAGTCTATGTGAGCAGTTAAACGTGCAAGATTCTTGTTAGAAGTTTGTTGATCTGTAGTAGGATTATCGCTTATTTGAAGCGCACCATTATAGAAATTATAAGGAATAGAAAGACCTTTTGAATCTTTGATAATTCCATACTCACCGAAGAGTAAAATCTTTGAATAAAAAAGTGGTCCTTTCATAACGTTAAAGTTAGCACTTTTTTGCACCAGTGCCTACTTGGTCACAAATATAATGACCATTTTGACAATAATGGGCTAATTTGCTGTTAATCAATTCCTGCACAGCATCTTTATTTTCATGCGGATACAGCATGTGCACGTTTGCACCAGCATCTAAGGTGAAGCATACGGGAATTCCAGTTTCTTTTCTAAACGCCCATATTTCCTCAATAATCGACAGCGTTTTAGGCTTCATCAATATAAAGTATGGATGTGAGGTCATCATCATCGCGTGTAATGTGAGCGCTTCGCTTTCTGTGATTTTTATGAAGGTCTCTAAATCACCTTCATGTAATGCTTTTTTGAGTGTAGAAAGATTTTCGTGAGCTTGTTGGAATCTCGCTTTCGCGAAAGCGTGTCCATTCATCAACTCGTGACCAACGGTAGAACTCACTACTTTTTCACCTTTATCTACCAGTAAAATGGTGTCCTGAAAATCTTTAAAAACAGGATGTAAATATTCACTTTTATCAATGCCAAAATGTTGAGAACTGCCATCCACTTCATCATGCGTTCCCCAAACCACAGCACTACCTTGCAGACTGCGACAAGCACTTCCAGAACCCAAACGAGCCAAGAAAGAAGCCTTGTGAAAATCCATTATGTTACCAGTAAGTGTGCTTTCAAAATCCATCATACAAACAGATAATGCCGCCATACTACTGGCACTACTCGCAATTCCAGAACTATGCGGAAACGTATTATGTGTATCAATCTCAAAATGATAGTTTGAAATCCATGGACAATAGTCGGCTATGCGTTTAAAATAAGCTTCGATTTTAGGAGCAAATTCAGGCTTGGGCTCACCATCATAAGAAATTCTGAAACCGTGATTTCCTCGTGTCGCATTTATAGTAGTTAGCGTGTGACAAGAATTTAAAGTGAAACTTATAGATGGATTTGCAGGTAACTGCATATCATATTTTCCCCAGTATTTAACAAGTGCAATGTTAGATGGCGCTTGCCATTTAGTAGATAAATTGTCTTGTAAATTAACGTCGCCTTCTAGCTTAAACTTGTTTTCCAATGGACTTGAGATTAAGCTGCAAAGGTAAATATTAAAGAGGTAAATGAGTAAGGATTAAGACTGGAGATTAAGGATTAACGATTTTTGATTTTAAAAAGAAAACACCCATCTCTGGTCTTCCCTCAAAGGAAGATGATTGATTTATGAATTTCCGCACTCGATGTGCAATCTACTATTCTTACCTAAATACTTTTTAAAAGTAAAATGAAAAAGCTCCTTTCAGATCCCTTATAATTTGCTTTTACAAATTTCTAGGAGAGGAAAGGTGTCTTAGGCTCGGCATAGACTAAGACGGAAAGGTTGAAAATACGAATTAACTTCACGACTAAATTTATATCTAACCACGCATCAACCATACATTCAAATCATGCTCTAATTTATAATAGTTAATATCTTCTGAATATTCCAATTTTATAACAGATGCTATTCCTTCTTGGTGTTCGTCAGAATCTCTGTGGTCGTCAAAAGCGATATATTTATGCGGTCTGTTATTGTGATCATTTATTACAGCTTTAATTTCTTTAGTTAATTTTAACTCTTGAGCGCCATCTTTAAACTTCCCATAATCTGCGATGTATTTGAGTTTGTTGTCTTCGATATAAAAGATTTCTTTTCCGTTTTTGTTCCATAAATACAATCTTATAAATCGCCACCCTAAAAACCCTAAGATTCCTAATCCTATAAAATATCCTAGATGTAAACCACTACCATTTGTCATTGAGTAAAAAATGAGAGCCATCAATCCAATCACTATTACTAATAGAATACCTAAAACAGCTTGAACTATTATAGGGACTGGATTGGTATGAATGATTAATTGATTGTTTGAAATTTCTATTTGTTTCATACGAGTAGTTGTTCAAAAAAACCACCTATTTCTTGAGTTCTATCCACAAAATGAATTTCAAGAATCCATTCTCTTTTCTCGCCATTACCATCTGGTTCAAAGAGATTCTTATCATTCTCGGGATGGATGTAATTGAGTTTATTCTCGCTTTCTAGATTCTCATGCGGGAAATGACCTATCAAATGACCAGCGATAGGACCACCAAATTCCCATCCATATGCTGTCGCTTTTTGAACACAATACTCATAAAAAGCAGCGCCAGTTAAATCTGTTTGTGAGAAGAAGTAATCTCTACATTCTTGCCACGCTATTTCAATATCTTTCTTTAATTTGATTTTAAGTGGATTTATTCCTATAACATAAGTACGGCCATAGTCTGCTTCCCATTCTTCTAGAATAGGACCGAAATCTAAGAACACAATATCATCTTCTTGAATCACCAGATCTGGCGGATTTTCAGCATAAGGAAACAAAGTGTTTGCTCCAGATCTCACAATACGTTTGTGCCAGTATTTCTTGATTCCAAAAAGTTCATCGGCCAGTTTAAAAACGGCTGTATTTATTTCTTTCTCAGTCGTTCCAGCGGTGATGATGTTTCTGTTTTCCATTTCTAGAAACAGTTGTGCTGCTTTAGCCTCGGCAGCGATGAGATTTTTTAGGACTTTGTTCATTTTAATTTCTATTTATTAAAAAACAGTCTTCCACAAATCTTTTTGAAGGTTTACAGTAAGTGAAACTCTGTGATAGCTCAATTTATATATTTTATCACCAATTATCTTCTGCCCATAACCGTAGCTTAGATTAACAGCGCCACCTATGCTAATTCCTAATTCTGGTACAACTCTCAATTGACTTTTATCATCCTGAAAATAATTCACAACAGATGCTCTAATTGAGAAAGGGAAATATGAAATTTCGTATCCAATTTTTGGGCCTATAATTTGTCTGTCAAAATCAAAACTAGACTCTAATCCTGCACGCCATCCTAGTATTCCTATCAAGGGAATTTTCCCTTCTAAAGCAGAGTATTGTCCTATCAGAACATTTGCATCAAGAAAAAATTGATGTTGAAAGATTATTCCACCACTAAAAACGATGGCGTTTATTTTATTTTCAACGGTTGGCTCTGGTTCTTCACCACTTATGTTTTGTGCAGTACTGCATAGTCCAACTAAAAGCGACAATAAAATGAGATAAGTTTTCATAAAGAATTATTAAGTTCCTTAAAAAGGACTACCCATTTTAGTCATTGTTACAATTACAATTTTCTAAACAGCCGAAACCTTTCCCTAACCTTAAAGGGTAGATTTCTAGGTGATGGTTTTAAATGGAAAGGTATGAAGTCTCACCGTTTAGGGTTGGGGAAAAGACTTCTCGTTTATTAACTATCAATATTCATTTGATGAATAAGCTAGTTTTTCTCTAACCTTTTCTCTGAATTTTTTATCAGTTAATATTTTTAATTCAAATTGATTC
>JALZUY010000065.1 GCA_023301395.1 Nonlabens sp. | reverse complement strand
ATTACGTAAGAACTACTTTACTTATTTAAAACAATATTCATTCTATCTCTATTCTCTCTTAAATTAGAAACTCAATTAAATTCTAATTATTGACTACAAGGTTAATTATAGAACTGCAGAATGCATAAACCTATAGTACATTACAATCAAAATTTACCTTAGTAAAATAAAAAAGCATCTTCAGAAGAAATTGAAGATGCTTTTTTATTTAAAATCGAGGTTCTCTTAGATTAAATACTAAACTCATATTTAATACGCAATCCTATAACATTAAGGTTGAGTTTATCAAATAATGGAGGATTATTAGTTCCTCTACTTGAGTTAAGACTGCTGTTGTTAATAAAATCTAGTGGCCTGTTCTGGTTATACTCAATAAGAGAGGAGTTGTTACTCTCTAACAAATTATTAAGTCCATACTCCGCAAAGAATCCTAAATAAACCCATCCTGATTCAAAATTTTCTTTTATTCCAATTTCTAGAAAAACATTGAAACTATTTTTGATATCTAGATCACTTTCTGCAAATTCAATCTCATCAAAAGTGCCGAAGCCTGCAAATCTAGGTGCTGTAAGTACTCCATTGAATCTTTCAAAATAACCACTAGTCGTAAGGTTACTTGCACTTCCTTCAGTTGTAGGGTTTATAAAAACATTTACACTAGCACCTAATTTAGAGTAAAATCTAGTTTGACTCCCGTTAGACTCATATTGAAGAGCTATAGGAATAGATAACAACATACTTTCTTGCTGTTCAGAATATTCTTTTAATTGATATCTGAATTCAAAGTCCTCACCTTCCATATCTACAGCAGCAACACTATCGCTGTAATTAAGAATACTAGTGCCGGTTTGAACATAACTTACATCTATTCCTGAGTGTATACTCCATGACTGATTTAAAGCACGTGAAATACCTAGATTCAATCCAATACTAGGCCTGGAACCTGAACTAATGAATTGATTATCTGACACCTTTAATTCTGAA
Organism: Nonlabens sp.; assembly: GCA_023301395.1. Taxonomy (GTDB): domain Bacteria; phylum Bacteroidota; class Bacteroidia; order Flavobacteriales; family Flavobacteriaceae; genus Nonlabens. The sequence goes on along the minus strand of JALZUY010000065.1, from coordinate 2,254 downwards.
AAACTAAATTGCCCTCCTATGGATGCTTTCCATTCTTGTTGCGAGTACCCTAATTGCATTCCCGTGAAGACTAGAAATATAGCTAAAGGAAAATAATATTTTTTAAATGTCATAATTAATGAGTTAATATTAATTTAATGGGATTAGTTAATTATAAATTTTTGAGTTGAACTCTTACCTTTAGAAGTGAACCTTACTAAATACATTCCGGTTGGAAGATTATCTGGCAATAACATATCAGTTCTAAATTCAGATGAATTCATAGAGATAATAAATCGGCCACTAGCGTCAAACACCTCATACATAGCTCCATTTAAATCGCCTTGAGGATAATCAATATTAAGTTTTAGTAAACCACTTACTACTGGGTTTTGAATTACTGTAAAGGAGAATGTATTTCCTAACTCAATTGTGGAAATACAAGTTTGTAAAACCTCACCAGCTGTTGTAGTCATTCTTACATAATAAGCAGCCGTAGGGTCAAGTAAATCACTTGCATTATCTCCCTCTGAGAAGAACTGCTCTGTACTTACCATTGTCCCATTCTTGAACCATTCATAAGCTACAAAACTATAACCACCATTGTTATCAAAATTATTATTGACTACTAGAGTGTTGTTATATTTCTGCTCTACGATTTCATCGAACTCAAATCTTCTTTCTATAGTAAGGTTATAAATTCTCGTAACAACTCCATTATCTGCTGTAACGATAACTTGTTGAGTATATATACCTGGTCGCGGTGTATCTATTGTAAAGATCATTCCTGGATCAAATGTTGCCAAATCAGAGTTTTGTAATACAACCTCTACTGAATCAGTACCACTAGCACATTCAATAAGGTAGAAAACATCATTTCCTGGATTATTAATAACATCACCATCTATAGAAATAGAATCTAAGTCTGCATTATCACCTAAATAAACTTCCAATACTTGTTGTACACTCGTTGCAGGTAAGTAATTTAAACTACCTGGTTGAGATGCGATTATCAAAATCTCACCTTCAGCAAGTAAGTTTACAAATCCAGTGGTACTAACTGAAGCCGCGGCAGTAGGAGTAATCAAGCTAAAGCTATAATCAACAGGTAGTCCTGAAGAACTACTAGCGGTAAGTTGGAAATCTGGATCTACATTTAATCTTCTTCTCAATAGAGTATCAAAAGTTATTGTTTGTGGAGCTCTATCTATAGTCATTACTGCAGTCAAGATTACTGTATTACAACTTGCTGTAGAAGATGTAATAGTAGCAGTAACAGTGTAAGTTCCTGCATCAATTTGATCATTTCCAGAATAGACTACTGTAGCAGTCGCTGGAAGGTTATCTACAAATATAGATTGTGCTGTTCCATCAAAAGTAAAACTAGCATCACTAAATGTCATTCCGACAAGGTCTGTAGGATTGATGTTAATTACAAATGAATCTTCGGCGTTACAGTTTCCACTTGGATCTTCAGCATACACAAAAATAGTTTGTGATGAAGTAATAGTAGTTCCTGCTGGGATTATGTTTCCATTTCCTCCTGGGAAAGGATAATAATTACCTACTGTTAATGCAGGTAAAATATACTTCTCACAAATAACAACGTCAGCAATAGGAGTTATTACCGGTGATTCATTAATTATAAGTTGGAAACTAATCTCATCACTACAACCAGCTGTGTCAGTATCATATGCGTATAATGTAACTGGATATGCTGCAAAGTCTAAGAAGTTGATGATATCTGTTTCTGCGAAAGCGATACCATTACCACCACTTTGAGTATAATACATTTGAGAACCCGTTAAGAAACCACCTGTTATAGCAGGTAATGTATATGAATCACAAACATCTACATCAGCAATAGTATCAATTGATCTAAGCTCTATAACGACCAGTTGAATATGTGAAGTTGTGTTTCCATTACCATCATCATAAATCCAAGTCACAGAAGTAGTAGATGTTATTGGGAATATTACTGAAGTAGTACCTGTTATAGTACCTACACAATTGTCTGTTGCCGTAGGAGCTGTAAGGGCAGTTACTTCACAATTAAATATCAAATTTGGAAGCATTGCAACATCAGCTACTGGAGCAGTTACATCATCTATAATCACATTTTGCATTTGTGTAGATGTGTTACCGTTACCATCATCATAAGTCCAAGTTACTACTGTTATAGTTCCTTCTCCTGTGATAGGTAATGTAGCATCGTTTGTTACTGTTACCGTTGCGTTAGCACAATTGTCTGTTGCTGTTGGTGCAACTAGACTTG
>JALZUY010000064.1 GCA_023301395.1 Nonlabens sp. | reverse complement strand
TCGATTCTATAGAATCGAGGCTTTTGGATATAAATATTTAAAATGTAAAAAATGTTATCGAACTGACATTCCTTTACTGCTTCATCACTTTGGCTGTATATACCTCATCTCCATTGCGCAACTCTGCGATGTAAATTCCAGCAGGTAGGTCTGTTAAATCTACTTGTGGTGTGTTGTTAGTCAGCTTTCGCGAAAGCGTGATTCTTCCTCTCACGTCATATAAAACCATCTCTGCATTTTCTAATATTCCATTCTGTAAGTTCACTTGTACCATTCCTGAAGTAGGATTAGGAACTAGGTTAAAACTTACTAATTCAGGTGTATCAATACTCAGCGGAGTGCGGAATGTTGAAGTAAATGTATTTGTAATAATAGGCGGATTGAAATCAAAATAGATTTCGGCAGTATTAGGTATTACAGTTCCTTCAATTCTCGATAAAGGTTTGATTTTGAAATACACATAACCATTTGCTCCTACAGGATCTGTAGTAGAATCTGGCAACAAAATGTTATCAAATCTCCATACCACTTGTTCTTCCAAGCGTTCCATCACATAGTTATGACTAGCGTCTATCATTTCTATACTGTTCCAGTCTAGTTGAGCGTCCAGCGTGTCTTCAATACGCACATTTATAGCACTTGCTGTTCCTGTGTTCTCAAATCTGATGGTATAGTAGAAGTAATCATCTACACCAAATTCTGTTGGGTTGATAAACTCTCCACGAGATTCCATTTTATCGTTAGGATCATAACTTCCTATCACAATTTGCGAGCTCACATTTGTATTATTATTGGGTGTGATATCGTTTGCCACTGGAGTAATTCCAACTGTGTTAGTTAATAAATCACCTAAGTTAATAGTAGGAATAGTAGGGATTTGCATCTCAATTTCCATGGTGCGATATTCAAATGGTAACAAGTTTGCATAATTTAAATCAACAGACGTTGCACCAATTACTGCTGCTGGATCATCTACCGCTACTACTGATAATTGTGAATCAAATGTGTATTGCAACTGTCCTACTACTACTGGTGTAGTACCTAAGTTTGCATAAACAACCGTTTCCTTATAAGTAAATCCTGGTCGAGGTTGTTCTTGAGGTATGATATAAACAACCACATCTTCATATGCAGCAAGTGGTGTTACTAAAAAGTCTCTAGTCGTAATTCCTGAGCCTGCAGGAATAGTTTGTCCTGTATAAGTCGCTGGCGATACAGAATAGTTTGCAGCATAAGCTGGTAAAACGTTATATCCTAGATCATAACTGTTTGCTGGATCTGAATCATAAACTGAATAAGTAGATAATGGCGTAACAACTTGCATTACGTTACCATTCATATTCTTTTCCCAGTCAAAGATCCCTAGTGGAAATGGAACATCAGTAGCATCTACTACTCCATTCATATTTACATCTAGTATAGATTGCATTCTTATACCATCACAATTTACTGTAGCTGTACTTCCTGCACTTATTTCAACCTTCAAGAAACCAGCCTGACTTGAGAAGTTTGAAGTTAATAGTAAATAATACTCTCCAGCTTGTGCATTATTAATTTGTCCAATTTCTGGCATGTTTACAGAAAAACTATGATCTACATAAGCTCCTTGAGTAATTCCACTTGCACAACCACCAGTAGCTGTTGTGAAAGGTCCGTATAAGGCATAATCAATATCAAGTGCTTGCCCTAAGAAGTCTGGTTGTGTATTTTGCCATACCTCAATTGTTAAATCTCCACTAGTTTCAATAGGGATATAAAACCATGAAGGATTTGCAGGTCCAGCAGCTTGCGAGAACGGATAGTAGTTTCCAGATTCAGCGTTTGAACCATCAGAAATATTTACAAATGGTTGTCCTATTCGATCACAAAGCGAAAGTGCATTATCACATAAGTACGAGTTATTACAATTTCCTTGAGCGATCAATTGTATGGAATATATAATATCACAATCGCCCATTACTGTTTCTCTAACAAATACCGTATTAAACTGGCTATTTACAGGGAAGTTATAAAGTGATGGATTTGTAATAGATAATGTCCCATTTTGAGCATTGGTTATATCTTCATAATAGCTTAACGTAACACCTGCATTAAGCTGTGCTGCAACAACGGTGAGATCAAAATCTACTGTTCCGTCGAGATCTACATCACATTCATCAAGCATGAGTGAAGCGTTATTATCAAAAGTATATGTATTTATAAATAAGTCAAAACTACCTACTCTATAAGCTCCAGTAGCGTTTTCTTCTAATCTAAAGTAAATGACTTGGTTTGCATTTACACAGTGATTGTTAGGAATAGCTATGCCACTGATATTATTATTTGCATTGACATCAGTGGTGTGATAAGAAATAGTATAATCTACTGGGTTATTGTTTGCCATTATTTGAGCGGCGTGTTGTGTAAGGTCAAAACATACTTGAACTCCTGCGTCTGCACATTGTAACAAATGAGATGGGTTACCTATCGAGAAACAATTAGGATCATTTAATAATTGGATAGGTGAAATACTTGAACAACCAGTATTAGGCATTTCGGTTCTTACAAACATTTGAGTGATTGTAGTATCTGTTGAAAAAGTAGTACCGTAACCTAAAACAGGAGAACCGTTTATTGCATCTTGCTGTGTTGCAAAGAAATTGATTGATAATGCTATTCCAGGACCTCCTGAAACATTTAAAATCTCATTAAAAATAGAATTTGCGTCCCAGTCAATTATTCCATCTCCATCATCATCACAACTTGTTAATGGTGTCAAGTTATAAACTGGTAATGTTGGATTTACTGTAATATTGAAAGATTGGCTAGTATCTCCACTTCCTGTTGTTACATCTTCTAATCTTACAAAAACTTGTTGAGAAGA
>JALZUY010000063.1 GCA_023301395.1 Nonlabens sp. | reverse complement strand
AGCAGTTACTTCATCATCATCGTCATTACCACCATCAGAATTATCTGTATCACCAGGATCATTAGGTGGTAGATTGCCATCTCCAGATGAGAAACCTCCTGGATCTATAGGTGTAGTAGATCCTCCTGAATCACAAGGATTTTCCTGTATCACTACAGATGCCCAAGTGGTAACACAAATAGTGCCTGCTCTGTCTCTTTCAGCTGCTTCACATTCTTCTCCAGGATTATGTTGCCCATTACCAGTTGGAGGACTGCAAGTCCATGAGTAACAATCAGTATTTTGATACCACTCTATGGAGCTTCCACCACATTTCATGTTGGTTTGACTAATAAGCGTATCACCCCATACTTGTCGCATATCTATATTATCCATATCATAACTACCATCACCTAAAATAGGATAATTAACCAAATGCTGTACCATAATAGAATCATCAACTATAGTGATCATATAGTTACGCAACACTTGTTGTTTTTCTATGGAGTCTTGAACCACTTGAAACGTATAGTTTGTAAATTCACTAGACTGCATCATCTCTATATAGGTAGTATCAATAATGATCGTATTTTGAGATCCATTCTTTGCCCGTAGAGAATTAGATAACGCGCTAATCTTACGAGATAATTTATGATTATTATCATCTAACAACTCCTGTACTGGTATAACTTTACCACTTAATTTAGGAAATTGAAGCTGCTCGATTGCTTCAATTTCTTCATCTTGCTGGCAAGATATTACTAGTCCTAGCACTCCTATCATGATAAGAGCATATTTAAATAGCAATTTTTTATTCATAATGATGACGATTAATACAACTCAATGCTGTCATATTTATCTGACTCTAAGCTAGATGAATAGACATATAAACAGATACTGTATTAACATTTATTTAACTATAAAATAAGATTTGCATATTTCAAATAGCTCGCCATAAGTTGATTACTTATAAAGAATTTATGAATGATCTAAAACTTTATATTTGCAGCAAGTCTATAAATCATGCAGTTTAATATTACCAACGATTTTCTAGAAGAGATACGCACACTCATTGAGAGTGATAATAGCTCGCGTGTAGAAGACATTCTGGAAGAGTTACACTTTGCTGATATTGCAGAGATTATAGATGAGCTCAATCTAGAGCAAGCCGTTTATATCGTCAAACTTCTCGATTCTGAGAAAACCAGTGAAGCTCTTATGGAGCTTGATGAAGATCAACGTGACCGAGTTCTTAATGCATTATCTCCTAAGGAAATTGCAGACGAGCTGGAGGAAATGGATACCGATGATGCTGCCGATATTCTTAACGACCTACCCGATAACATCGCACAAGAAGTTATCTCAGAACTTGTAGATGAACAACATGCAGAGGATATCGTTGATCTATTGCGCTATGAAGAGAACAGCGCAGGTGGATTAATGGCTAAGGAACTTGTAAAAGTAAATGAAAATTGGACCGTTACTGGTTGTGTAAGTGAGATGCGCGCACAGGCAGAAAATGTAACTCGTGTTCATTCCATTTATGTAGTAGATAATAATGATAAATTAAAAGGTCGTTTATCTCTTAAAGATTTACTGACTAGTGCTGAGACCACACCTATAAAGGACGTTTACATCCCTAAAGTAGATTCTGTAACCGTAAACACGTCTGGTGAAGAAGTAGGTCGTATTATGCGTAAATATGATCTTGAAGCTATTCCTGTTGTTGATGAACTAGACAGGCTTGTAGGACGCGTTACGATTGATGACATTGTAGATTTTATTACTGAAGAGGCTGAGAAAGATTACCAACTCGCAAGTGGTATCTCTCAAGATGTAGAAGCAAACGATAGTATATGGGAATTAACAAAAGCACGCTTGCCTTGGCTAGTTCTAGGACTCATAGGAGGAATAGGAGCAGCAGCCATTATGGGTGGCTTTGAAGATATTTTTGAAAAACATAAGGTACTTTTCTTTTTCACACCACTTATTGCAGCAATGGCAGGAAATGTAGGTGTACAATCTAGTGCGATTATCGTTCAAGGTATCGCAAACGACGATTTGAAAGGTAGTATAGGGAATAGATTGATTAAAGAAATATTGCTTGCCATGCTTAATGGCGTTATTCTTGCGATTTTATTATTTGCCTATACCTTTTTTGCTGAACGTGAATTTTTAACCTCATTAGCCATTTCTGTGTCTTTATTTGCGGTAATTATCGTTGCTGGACTGGTAGGGACTTTTGTACCGCTGGCACTTCATAAAAGAGGTATTGATCCAGCACTTGCAACAGGCCCATTTATAACGACGAGTAATGACATCTTTGGTATTTTAATATACTTTTTGATTGCCAAAGCTATAATAGGCATTTAGAATCTCGCTTTCGCGAAAGCGTAATACAACAACATAATCCATGAAAACGGCAAGCGTTAAAGAACTCAAAGACGAACTTAAATTTAAGGACGAAAAAGAGCTCATGGAAATTGTTTTGCGCCTATCTCGTTTCAAAAAAGAAAACAAAGAGCTCCTTACCTATTTACTATTTGAAGCACATCATGAGGATGATTACGTAGACAGTATTAAATCACAGATCGACGAACAATTCCTTACTGTAAACACTCGTAATATCTACTATGCAAAAAAAGGAATCCGTAAAATTCTTAAAGACGCAAAAAAACATATAAGATATACCGGTAATAAAGAAACTGAAGTATCAGTCTTGATTCACTTTTGTAAATTATTACAAGATTTTCAACCTTATTATTCTCAAAGCAAAGTTTTAAGAGACATTTGCACAAGACAAATAGTTCTTGTAAAAGTGAGAATAAGCACACTTCACGAGGATTTACAATACGATTTTGAACAAGAATTAAATATGATTGATTACTAAATTCAAATATCAGTTCGAGCAGAGTCGAGGACAGATTTAAATTCGAGATCATTTTTTCTACAATTCATGTAAATTAATTTCTCGCTTCATTATCCAGTTATCGATACTTTAAAAGCCTTATTTTTAAATCATGAAAGTACTCCATATAGATTCTAATCATTCCATACTGGCAGAGATGTTAGAAAATGCTGGTTTCATAAATGATCATGATTATTCTTCCACCAAAGAAGATATATTAAAAACAATAGATACTTATGATGGCCTTATTGTGCGCAGTAGATTTCCTATCGACTCGACGTTTTTAAAAGCAGCGACTAAACTTAAATTTATAGGTCGTGTAGGTGCTGGATTAGAAAATATAAACCTAGAAGTGGCACAAGAATTAAACATCTTCTGTTACAACGCTCCTGAAGGCAATCGTAATGCTGTAGGTGAACATGCATTAGGAATGTTGCTATCCCTATTCAATCACATGAATCGAGCAGACCAGCAGGTGCGCAAAGGAATATGGTTGCGAGAAGAAAATCGAGGACTTGAACTAGAAGGCAAAACGGTAGGATTGATAGGTTATGGAAACATGGGAAAATCGTTTGCTAGAAAGTTATCAGGTTTTGATTGCAAAGTGATTTTTCATGATCTTAAAGAAGGTCTTGCAAATGAATATGCTAGTCAAGTTACATTACAGGAATTAAAAGACACTTGTGAGGTTTTAAGTTTACATACTCCTCAAACAGCATTAACCACAAACATGGTTAATGCTGCTTTTATAAACTCGTTTAAAAAGAACTTCTACCTCATCAATACCGCTCGTGGCAAATCTGTTGTTATAGAAGATTTAGTAAAAGGTTTAGAGGCTGGAAAAGTCCTGGGCGCTGGATTAGATGTTCTAGAATATGAGAAAAGTTCTTTTACTTCTCTCTTTGAAAATAACATGCCCGTCGCTTTTCAAAAATTATTAAAAACGGATAACGTGATCTTAAGTCCACACGTAGCTGGTTGGACCGTAGAATCTAAATTTAAACTCGCAGAGGTTATTGCACATAAAATCATTAAAAACCATACAGCATGAAAGCAAGAGTTATAGGAATAGGCGGTATTTTCTTTAAATGTCATGATGTGGCTGCTACCAAAGCCTGGTATGAAAAACACTTAGGATTATCTGTGGATGACTATGGTTGCACCTTCTGGAATGGTCCAACTGAAGAAAAGTCAAGCCAGCAGTGGAGTCCTTTTAAAAACGATACTACATACTTTGGATCAGGTACTCAAGAATTTATGATGAATTATAAGGTTAATGATTTAATTACATTAATAGCAGATCTTAAAGAAGCTGGTGTAGAAATCGCTGGTGCGATTGAGGAATTTGACTACGGTAAATTTGGTTGGATTATAGACATCGATGGACGTAAGGTCGAACTCTGGGAAGCGGCAAATGAGGATTTGTTTGAAAAATAGTTTAATTTAGACTAATTAACCTAAAATCAACCACAATGAGTAACGAAGGTTTTGATAGCGCAAAGAAAGCAGCCTCAGGTGCAGCAAATGACATGAAAAATGAGTACGACAAAATGACTCAAAACGGAGATAACAAAAGAATACTTGCTGGTGTACTTGGAATCCTTTTTGGCTGGTTAGGTATTCACAAATTTATCTTAGGCTATACTAAAGAAGGAATCATTCAATTAATTGCAGGTGTAGTTACTTGTGGAACCACCGGAATCATAGGGATTATAGAAGGAATTATCTACCTCACAAAAACAGATGAAGAATTTTATCAAACTTATCAAGCAAACAAGAAACCTTGGTTTTAATCAACTATTGATATTCTATTAAATACGTGCTATAATTTCAAAGTTCAAAAACATCACTTCTACTCTACCGTTTCGGGTTCATAATCTAGCGGTAACATACCACTTACTCTCAACTCTGCCAGAAAACCACTAAATTTTATTGCTCTACCTGAAAGATTATTTCCATATTCATCAATGATGATTTGTTCGCCTGTCAAGTAGATATCAGACCTATTATTTTTTACATCTCTTAACGGGTATTTCTCATGCCTGAATACTACATGTGAGAAATTTTTTAATTGCCTTACTCTTATATGGTCTTCAATTCTTACTGGGAATTTTTCATAATAAAGAGAATAACCATTTTCTTTTAATTGATTCTTTGCCAGTATTCTAAAAAAACGCAACTCACTAACTCTATAAAGTGCAGCTCTTCTCTTGTAATATTTTTTAAGCTTTGATGTTTTGGTACTCAATTCTTGAAAAAATGAAGAGCCCAAATAGTAGGCTTCAATCACATGAAATGATTCTAGAGATTGAGCATTATTAACTAAGGTTATACCAGGATCAGCGTTTAAAGTTTTTTTCTCAAATTGTAATTCAAAATCAAGTAAATCATAAGATATGAGGTAACCTAAGTGTTTATTTTTAATTTGAATAGGTTCATTACAATTGGCCGTTAATAAACCTGTAGATGGATTAAAACGCAATCTTACTTTATCGAGATTAAGTATTTTACAATCATTGGCAATTGAAGCCGTACCTAGAAAATAATCTTTAAAATAGCGTTCTTTCTTTTTTCTAGACCACGGATCAGGATTGATAATAACAGCGTCTAACTCATTTTCCTTTTGAACTAATTTAATAATTTTTAAGTCAGACTCTAGTGGTTTTGCAAATCTCTTCCTTTCATAACCCAGCATTCTTATAATCAGTGCAGACTTTACATGCTCTGGATAATTGAATTTAAAATTCCCGTCAAAATCTGTAATAACACCTTTTGAAGTACCATCTATGTAGACAGATGCACCGCTTATAGGTTCTTGAGTTTTGGAATCTAGGACTTTACCGGCAATTTCTTGAGAATAGCTAAGAGAACAAATTAAAAGGAATGTTGTAAAAAGAAATAATGACCTCATACTTATTCCTCACTATCATCATTATCTCTAAAGTACCTCGCCTCCATCTCTGCCTGGAATTCTTCCATTACAGGTTTGACTGTACTTTCAGGAAGATCTGCAATACGTATGTACATTAAACCATCGATGGCATTATTAAATAATGGATCGACGTTAAATGCAATCACCTTTGCATTTTGCTTTACGTATTTTTTGATCAGTACTGGTAATCGCAATTCATTAGGTTCCAGTTCATCAATAAGACGATCAAATTTATTCAAATTTGCAGCTGACTCATCAAAGATAAAGTCCTTATCAGCATCGGCTAGTTTTACCTTGAATTCTTTTTTAGGAGTAATGTATTGTGCTATGTACGGATCATAATAATTACTCTTCATGAATTCAATCATGAGTGATTTTGAGAAATTAGAGAATTTATTACTTATACTCACTCCACCTATGAGATATTTATGCTCTGGAAAACGCAATGTACAATGAACGATTCCTTTCCATAAAAGGAACAATGGCATTGGTTTTAATTGATATGCTGGTATAATGAATGCACGTCCCATTTCAATAGACTCATTCATCATTTTATAAAGCTCAGGTTCAAACTTAAAAAGTTCATTGAGATAAAAACCTTCAATTCCATGCGCCTTATAAATCTCGCTTCCCATACCCATACGATATGCACCAGCAATTGCTTGTGCCTCACTATCCCATAGGAACATTTGATGGTAATAATCGTCGTAATGATCTAGATCTATAGCTTTGTTAGTTCCTTCGCCTATTTTTCTAAATGTAACTTCACGTAATCGACCTATTTCAGTCATTACATTTGGCATTTCTATACTTTTTGCAAGAAACACTTCATAATTTTTTGACTGTAATAATCGTTTATCATTTGACCTGAGTTGATCTACCTCACTGATCATTTTTACGGGATCAACAGGTTCAACAATACGCTTTGGATTTTTAGGAATTTTTATCGTCTTTGGAATATCTGTGAGTTTCGTAGATTCCTCATCATAAGCTTTGGAAAGTAGATATGTTTTCTTCCTCAAGAACTCTGTAAAGCCACTTAAATCTTCATGTTCCTTTTGATCCTTTACAGAAATAGCATTACCTATACGTACTTTTATGACACGTCTTTTTTGAGTTAGATCG
>JALZUY010000062.1 GCA_023301395.1 Nonlabens sp. | reverse complement strand
CGCTATCAAAAACTCCTACGGCAGTGGCAGATAGTAATAAGGATAACAAGAAAATAATAGCTGCATAAATATAAAAAAGAGGTTTCTTAAACCACGTTTTTATCTCGTGTGTGTATATAGTTGAAAACATGGTTATGCGATTTCTGGTTGAGCGATGGATTGGTCCCTACTCAAAGTGGTGAAATAAACGTCTTCTAAACTTGCTGTTGCTGGTGTAAACTGTGCTCCAGGAGAAGCTTCTCCATAAACTCGTACGTTTAACATGTTATCTTCATTATAGTTAGAAGAAATCACGTTGAAGTCTTTTTGCATTTGCTCTATAGCATCTCTTTCTACCGTAGTAGTCCATATTTTTCCAGCAAGTGCAGCTGTCATTTCTTTAGGAGTTGCTTGAGCAAGAATTTTTCCACCATTAAGAATGGCCATATCTGTACAAAGTTCTTTTACATCATCTACAATGTGTGTAGAGAATATAACGATGTGATTTGTTCCTATTTCCCTTAAAACATTAAGGAAACGGTGACGTTCAGCTGGATCAAGTCCTGCTGTAGGCTCATCAACGATAATCAATTTAGGGTCGTTCAATAGAAGTTGTGCAATACCAAAACGTTGTTTCATACCACCAGAATAACCTGCAACGTGCTTATTACGCACCTCACTAAGGTTAGTTACTTCTAGCGCCTTATCAACTATAGCATTACGTTCAGATTTACTAGTGATTCCTTTAAGACTAGCAAAGTAGTGCAGTAAATCATGTGCACTCATCTTAGGATACACACCAAATTCTTGTGGCAAGTAACCTAATGTTTTTCTAAACTCAATCTTATTATTTAAAATGTCTAAACCATCTAAATGAATGCTTCCAGAGTCTGGAGATTGTAGCGTTGCAATCGTACGCATCATAGAAGACTTACCAGCACCATTAGGACCTAGTAGGCCAAACATTCCTGCTTTAATTTCTATAGTTACATTATCCAGTGCTTTTACACCATTAGGATAAGTTTTTGAAACATTTTTAAGGTTTAGTATCATAATAAACAGTTCTTAATTGATTGATTTGAAGTGTTAGTACTTCGATTTTAAGAAATGTTACATTTAATAGAAGTGATTTGTGATTTTTGTTACAAATCGTCCACATAAGTGAGGCCTAAGTCATTTTTTTGAGCACTTACTTTCTTGAAGAATTCGTGAATCACTTTACGGTCTGCTTTTACTTTTATAAAATAGTTATCTCGGTAAATACTGTATTCCTCGGCACGTCCTTTATAAACGTTGAGTTTGTAATAGGGAATAGGCAGTGCATAAGTTTGTAGTCTGGAACGGAATCTTACAATAATTCCCTTTTGACGTAATTCGACATTACATACATTGAGATTATGATCAACAACGAGTAAGTTGTGAATTTGAATACTACTGCTGGTAATATGTAGCTTAGGAGAACCACTGCCTTTTAGTTTCCACCTTTCGCGCAAGCTGAGAACTTTACCTACGTCTTTTTCAATAAGGCGTTTTGTTTCTGGATCGTTATAAGAGACATTGTATAGCATATTTCTAATAGTCTCAAAAGTTCCGTAAGCCTTTCATAATCCTTATCTTTGCAGGCTTAAATTTGTGCCCATGACGCTTCATAATCAACTTGAAAACGCTGTTAAAAAAGCCGTAGAAAATTTATTTTCTGTGAGTTTAGAATCTGTTGAAATTACGCTTACGCGAAAAGATCAAAACGGAGACCTCACGGTAATGGTATTTCCTATGTTGAGACAGATCAAAGGTAATCCTGCGGTTATAGGAGAACAAATAGGAGCAGAGCTTGTAAAAATAGACTTGATTACTGAATATGAAGTCATCAAAGGGTTCCTGAATATCACTGTTGCTCAAACAATTTATCTCAATGATTTTAACAACATTCTAGCAGATGCTCATTACGGTAAAGTCGCTATAGATGAATCTAAGTCAGGTGTGATGGTAGAGTATAGTTCACCTAATACTAACAAACCACTGCATTTAGGTCATGTACGTAATAATTTATTAGGCTATTCGGTAGCTCAAATTGTAGCAGCTACTGGTCGCAAAGTGAACAAAACCCAAATTATCAATGATCGCGGTATTCACATTTGTAAATCCATGCTGGCTTGGGAACAATACGGTAATGGAGAAACTCCAGTGTCTACAGGATTGAAAGGTGATAAACTGGTTGGGAATTACTATGTAAAATTTGATCAAGAATATAAAAAAGAAATTGCCACTTTACTCGCTGCTGGTAAAACAGAAGATGAAGCAAAAAAAGAAGCGCCATCACTTATTGCAGCTCAAGAAATGCTGCGTAAATGGGAACAAGGCGATGCAGCTGTAGTTGCTTTATGGGAGAAAATGAACGGTTGGGTTTATGCAGGTTTTGAAACTACTTATAAAAACTTAGGTGTTGATTTTGACAGCTTGTATTATGAAAGTAACACCTATTTATTAGGTAAAGACGTCGTTCAAGTAGGTCTTGATAAAGGCGTGTTTGAAAAAGATCCAGATGGTTCGGTTTGGATTGATTTAACTGACGAAGGACTAGATCGTAAAATCGTGTTGCGTTCTGACGGGACAGCGGTTTATATGACACAAGATATAGGAACAGCGATACAACGTGTAAAAGATCACGATATTAATTCTATGGTGTATACCGTAGGAAATGAACAAGATTATCACTTTAAAGTATTGTTCTTAATATTGAAGAAACTAGGATACGACTGGGCAGATAATCTATACCATCTAAGTTATGGAATGGTAGAATTGCCGTCTGGTAAAATGAAGTCTCGTGAAGGAACTGTAGTAGATGCAGACGAGCTCATGGAAGAAATGACAGACACTGCTCGCGAGATTGCTCAAGAACAAGGCAAGCTGGAAGGAATGAGTGAAGAGGATAAAGAACGCCTTTATAAAATGATAGGATTAGGAGCCTTAAAATACTTTATGCTTAAAGTAGATCCTAAAAAAAGCATGATGTTTGATCCTAAAGAATCTGTAGATTTTCAAGGAAATACAGGTCCTTTTATTCAATATACACATGCACGTATCAAGTCTATATTAAAGAAATCTGGTTTTGAACAAGGTGATTTAAAAGTAGCGACAGATATTAATCTAACCGATAAAGATGTAACTGTAATCAAGTTATTACAGCAGTATCCAGATTCTGTTCACGCAGCTGCAAGAAATTACAGTCCTGCACTAGTGGCAAACTATGTTTATGAATTGGTGAAAGAATTCAATTCTTTCTACCAGAATGTTCCTAAAATTGTAGAAGAGTCTAATGTAGATATGAAACAATTCCGTTTACTGTTATGTTTCAAAACGGCAGCCGCTATTAAATCTGCATGTACATTATTAGGAATAGAAGTTCCTGAACAGATGTAGGTTATTGAACTTGAACTTGAATCTGAACTCCAACTCGAATTTTGAAACTGATTTAAGTAACGTCATTGCGAGAGAAACGAAGCAATCTGCTAGTGATGGAAACGAGAGCTATTATTTCATGGTCAACTTCAGTGTTCCCAACATAACGCACTGAAACAATTCAGCCTGACAGATTAAAACAAAAGACTTAAAACTACTTATTTAGTAGATCCATCTTCTTCCCAATCTCCTCAGCTTTTGCAAAAGCAGCATCTGCAGCAGATCGGTCTGTTTTTGAGAGACTGTGAAAATCTGCCATGAGCTTTTTGTACTGGTCTTGTAATTTTTCTATATCACTTTTCTTTTTAAATAATCCGAACATGATGATTCTTTTTTAATAAGTCGTAAAAGTTGTAGTTCATTACTTTTTAAAATGGTCATTGCGAGAGTAACGAAGCAATCTGTTTGTGAGAGAAATCGAAATATATTAAAGAACTAAGTTTTTAAATCGTCTTTTAAGCCCTTTATTCTCTAGATTTTTTAATTTTGTAAGAAAATAAGTGTCAGAAAATTTGGATATTTCTTAGTTTCTTAGTTTCTTAGTGCTCATAATTAATCAATTAAATCATTTATTATGAAAAAATTAATTTTTGCAGCGCTTGCAGCTGTATTTATGTTGAGTAGTGGATTCGATAAATCTCAAGAGATTTCGATAGAAACTATAGATGACTTCGGTTGTAGTTGCACAATTTCTTATTACTCATGGAATTATAATGGAGATTATTGGTCATATGGACCAGTATCGGCAAGTGCAATGGTTAGTAATGTGCAAGCTTGTGATCAATGGGCTAACGAAACGTTATCAACTTCTTCAGTTTATGATGCATCAAATTGTCAAAGTTTCAATGAATTGATTTCAGGGCCTAATTAAAATAAATGAAGTATTTCCTTTCCTTTTTTCTCTTAATAGGAGTTTTTTATAATGGCTTTTCTCAAACCGATAGCCTATTAGTTGTTAAGTATGATTATGTATTTAGGCCCAGTTATGACAAAGGCTTTATTGCAAAACATTTATTAACTTTAGTTGTGGGAGATTCTACTTATGAGCTAAGAAAGGAATTTCCTAAAATACTCAACAGTAGTATTCCACAACCTGTTAAATTTTTTAATGAAGAGATTTTCATGGGTTTTAATAACAGTAATGTCATTTATCATTTTATTAGTAAAAATGATGTGTACGACGAGGTTGTTGTAAAAGATTCAATTCCAGATTTTAATTGGCATATTACTAAACAAAAGAAAAAAATAGGCCGTTTTGAATGTTATAAAGCTACTACAAATTTTAGAGGATCAAATGTCGCAGCTTTTTTTACTTATGAAATACCTATATCGTTAGGGCCGCATAAATTTAGAGGTTTACCGGGAATGATTTTAGAGGCTAAATCTCATGATCTGGATCACACTTGGAGTGTAACAAATATTAAATACATTTCAGCTACTGATAACGTTTTGTATAATGAGTTTAACTTTGGAAACGTTATATCCTTACAGCTACATGTGGAAAATAATGAGAATATTGATAAAGAAATGAGAAAAGTAGAGACCGCCAGATTAAAATCTGCGTTAGATAAGGTAGGTGGTACATTCATAGGTATAGATGATTCTTATACTCGATCTGGTTTAGAAAAAATCTACGAATGGGAATTAGAAAATGAAAAAAAATAACTCGTTTCAATTTTTAAATATTTTTAAGAAAAAGACCTATTAAACTCTGTTTTGTTTTTGAATAATCCGAACATTGTAATAGGTTTTTAAGGAAGTCGAGAAAATTGGGATTCATTACTTTACAATCGTCATTGCGAGAGCAACGAAGCAATATCTATGTGATGAAAATGGAAATTTATTGAAGAACTAAGTTTTTAAATCGTCTTTTAAGCCCTTATTCCCTACATTGTTAAACTTTGTAAGAAAATAATTGTAAGAAAATTTGGATATTTCTTAGTTCCTTAGTAGCTTATTAATCAATTAAATCATTTATTATGAAAAAATTAATTTTTGCAGC
>JALZUY010000061.1 GCA_023301395.1 Nonlabens sp. | reverse complement strand
TTACCATCCAACATAAGATTGTTCATGAATTTATTAAGCGTCATATCCCCGAACTTTGGATCAGGGAGAATTTCTCTTTTTTCTGCTGCGTGCCTACGTGACATTTATAACTACCTCTATTTCGGACGTTTCGCGCCGTAGCGTGAACGTGACTGTTTACGATCTTTAACCCCTTGCGTATCCAACGTTCCACGAACGACAGTATAACGCACACCCGGTAAATCTTTAACACGACCACCACGCACAAGCACAACACTATGCTCTTGCAGGTTATGGCCTTCACCAGGGATATAACAAATAACCTCAAAACCTGTCGTCAAACGAACCTTGGCCACTTTACGAAGTGCAGAGTTCGGTTTCTTAGGTGTTGTTGTATAAACACGTGTACAAACACCGCGCACTTGCGGGTTGTGGTTTAACGCACGGTTCTTTTTAGACTTCATCGCCTTTTTACCGCCGATGGCGCGTGGCTTACGTACAAGTTGGTTAATTGTTGGCATATTTAAAAGCCTCTTTCTTATAAATTCTATAATTTCACTTGGATGGTTCGTTTGTTTTTAAACACTAAAAAAAGCGTTACCTTGAGTTGGAAGGCAACAAGCTTAAAAACAAATTTAGGAAAATCGAGCTGCGTCTAGCTAAAATCTTTATTTTCTAAAGGTTTAGGCTACAGCCAACCCATCCAGATTCCTTAAATTTGAGCGGACTATAAGGTGAAACACTCCTCCACGTCAAGCACTGAATCGATAAAAGTTAAAAATAAATGAATTTTTTATGAAATAGATTCTAGTTATGGGTGTAACATGTTGAAATATAATAGTTTTTCAACTTCTCGTTGTCCACAAAAAAAAAGCGGGGCAACAATGCTCCCGCTTTTTAGAATTATTATGAAGTAACTAGCGTCCTCCCGCTTGCGGGCATGACGGTTCTTTGAAATGCCGTAGCGCGTTTACGCGCCTGAGGCCAACAAAAAGCTTAAGCAGCTACTTGAAGATCAGTAGCAGATTGCTTACCTTTTTCTTCTTTGATTTCGTATGAGATGGCTTGACCATCATCTAATGTGCGTAAACCTGCCGCTTCAACAGCGCTGATATGTACGAATACATCATTTCCACCTTCAGATGGTTCAATGAAACCAAAACCTTTTTGTGGGTTAAACCATTTTACTTTACCTTGTGCCATGCTCATTACTCCTTTGTAATTATTTAGCGTATCTTAAGTCTATTATTAAACTTGTTTAGTACAAAGCACAAAACAGGGGTGCTTGTCGCCCTTTATTTTAAAAAAACCGCGAAAAAAGCCACTTTCAAGGCAAATAACCCAAAAAATTTACGTTTAGGCATAAAAAAAGCGGGGCAAATGCTCCCGCTTTTTAAATTATTAAGAATAGCGTCCTCCCGCTTGCGGGCATGACGGCTTTTTAAAACTAACCGCTTACAACTTCTTGTGCTTCTGGCGTTTCAGCTTCTGGCATTTCAATCGCCTCTGGCGCTTCTAAACCTTGCTGAAGTTGCTCTTCTTCAAGAGCTGCCGCTTGCTGTTGCGCCGCCAAAGTGATTTGGTCACGATCAGAAGCCACTTTACGGATTTTGTTCACGTAAGCACCCGTTCCCGCAGGGATTAGGCGACCAACGATCACGTTTTCTTTCAAGCCATAAAGTTGATCCACTTTTCCGTTCACGGCCGCTTCGGTCAAGACACGTGTTGTTTCTTGGAACGATGCCGCAGAGATGAATGAACGTGTTTGCAACGATGCTTTGGTAATACCTTGAAGAACTGGCTTACCAACAGCAGGCGCTTTGCCTTCACCGATGGCTTTATTATTAATCGCTTCATATTCATCACGATCAACATTTTCGCCAACAAGCAATGTCGTGTCACCCACTTCACTGATTTCGATTTTCTGCATCATTTGACGCGCAATCACTTCGATATGCTTATCGTTGATTGTCACCCCTTGTAGACGGTAAACATCTTGAATTTCATTCACAAGATATTCAGCCAAGGCTTCAACACCCATAACATCCAAGATATCATGCGGCACAAGCGCACCATCAAGCAATGGATCACCTTTACGAACGAAGTCACCTTCTTGAACAGCCATATGACGACCTTTTGGAATTAGGTATTCGCTAGGCTCCATAGTTTTATCAAGCGGGTTCACGATAATACGGCGTTTTGCCTTATAATCTTTACCAAACTCAACAGTTCCATCAATTTCAGAGATAATAGCGAAGTCTTTAGGACGACGCGCTTCAAACAATTCAGCCACACGTGGTAAACCACCTGTAATATCACGGGTTTTACCCGCTTCACGTGGAATACGCGCGATGATATCACCAGCTTTTACTTCTGTACCACTTTCGATAGAGATAATGGCGTCAGTTGACATGTAGTAGTTTGCTTCAATACCACTTGGCAATTTCAATGGCTTATCTTTGCCATCTACTAATGTCAAACGCGGTTTCAAATCACCACCTTTAGGCTGACTTCTCCAGTCAATAACAACTTTCGATGTAATACCTGTCGCTTCATCTGTTTGCTCAGCAATAGAAACCCCCTCGACCAAGTCAAAGAATTTCGCAATACCGTCAGTTTCAGTAATGATTGGCATGGTGAATGGGTCCCAATCGGTAAGCTTGTCACCAGCCTGAACCTTCGCACCATTTTTGACAAGCAAGCGCGCACC